>NZ_RCNW01000086.1:1393-7998 GCF_004307605.1 Pseudomonas sp. Sample_24 | reverse complement strand
TGCCGGACGGCACTGGATGAACTGACGCAAATCCTTAAACTGGGCGCGGTTTATCCATTCCAGATCAATTGATCGACGGCGCGCTGCCGCGCATGACAGCGCGCCGCTTCATCTCAAACGAGAGCGTAAACATATGAGCGATACCCTGCAGCTGATCCTTGAAGACACCGACGGCACGCAACTGGAAACTTCCTGCACCCGCGTTGCGGTCCTGTGGCAAGGCAAAGAGCTGTGGATCCAGCAAGACGGCCGCGGCCAATTGCTGATCGGCGTGGACGTCGAAGAAGGTGACGCCGAATACGCCAACCTGCTGCTGCGCCCATTGGCGACTAATCTGGTAAGTCTGCAACTGGAAATGGAACCGGCTGACCTCGGCGCTGACGAGGATCACGTGCACGGCCCGGATTGCAACCACGACCACTAAGGAAACCGCTCTATGCTCGCCCTCGGCAAACTGCTTGAACTGACCCTCGCCGGCCGCGAACCGGCGGAGAAGACTCAACTGACTGTCGAAGGCGTGCGCATGCGCTGGCTGAGCGAAGGGGCGCTGGAAGTCCGGCCCCCTGAAGCTCGCGACAACGGCCTGGACCTGTTGCTGTCGGCGGGGATCCATGGCAACGAAACAGCGCCGATCGAGTTGCTCGATCGCCTGTTGCACGACATTGCCCGCGGCGACCTCAAGCCGCGTGCAAGAATTCTGTTCCTGTTCGGCAACCCGGAAGCGATTCGCAAGGGCGAGCGTTTCGTCGAGCAGGACGTCAATCGACTGTTCAACGGTCGTCACGAACAAAGCAGCGGCTCCGAAGCGCTGCGCGCCTGTGAGCTCGAGCGGCTGGCGGCAAGTTTCTTCAGCCTGCCTGACCGCCAGCGCCTGCACTACGACCTGCACACTGCAATTCGCGGTTCGAAAATCGAGCAGTTCGCCTTGTATCCGTGGAAGGAAGATCGCCAGCATTCGCGCCAGGAACTGGCCCGGCTGCGTGCCGCCGGCATGGAAGCGGTGCTGCTGCAGAACAAGCCGTCCATCGTCTTCAGCTCCTATACCTACGACAAGCTCGGTGCCGAGTCCTTCACCCTTGAACTGGGCAAGGCTCGGCCGTTCGGGCAGAACGACGGGGTGAACGTCTCCCGGCTGGAAACCCGTCTCAAACAGATCATCGAAGGCACCGAGCCTGATTTGGCGGCGCAGGTGCTGGACGGTTTGCAGCTGTTCAGCGTGGCACGGGAAATCATCAAGCACAGCGACAGCTTCCGGCTTAACCTGCCAGCGGATATCGAGAATTTTTCGGAACTGGAAGTGGGTTACCTGTTGGCCGAAGACATCGCCAACACCCGTTGGATCATCGAAGAAGAGGGCGCCCGGATCATCTTCCCGAACCCCAAGGTGAAGAACGGGCTGCGCGCCGGCATCCTGATCGTGCCGACCAGCGACGAAAACCTCGCCTGACGTTCGCGCAATGATCGTTCCCACGCTCCCGCGTGGGAATGCCTCAATGGACGCTCTGCGTCCGCCGTTGCATGTGACGCGGAGCGTCACGGGCTGCATTCCCACGCAGAGCGCAGGAACGATCAATTTAGCCTTTAAACAGCTACCGCACGCGGCTCAGTACGGCGCAACGCACGGATCTTGCTCAACGTGTCGGCACACGTCTTCGCCGCTTCCTGGCCTTTGTGCACAAAATGCTCGAAGAAGAACTTGTGATGCAGTTCTTCACCGGCATGGAAGTGGTGCGGGGTCAAAGACACCGAGAATACTGGCACTTCGGTTTCCAGTTGAACCTGCATCAGGCCGCTGACCACCGACTGGGCAACGAACTCGTGGCGATAGATCCCGCCATCGACCACCAGGGCTGCGGCAACGATGCCAGCATAACGACCGGTCTTGGCCAGCAATTTGGCGTGCAGGGGCATTTCAAACGCACCGCCGACTTCGAAGAAGTCGATATCGGATTCCTGATAACCCTGGGCAATCATTTCGGCGACGAAGCCTTTACGGCTCTGATCAACAATATCCTTGTGCCAGCAGGCCTGGATGAACGCTACGCGCTCGCCCTGATGGTGTTTGCTCTTGCTATCGATTGCGGTGGGTTGCATGTTCTGACTCCTGTTTGTGTAAAAAACAGGGCATATGAATCGAATGGGATTTAAGGGTATGCGCGCCGACGTGAGTGTCTGCGGGCAGCCCTTTGGCGCCAATCCCGTTCTCTCTTCATCCGGACTATGACCGTCGGCCCCGGGATCACACCGGGTCTGCTGACCTTGCTGTCAGGCACCGCCGAAGCCGTGCTGCCATCAAGCGCTCGCGGGCTATGCGCATTGCGCGCAATTACCGCCGGTGGGGAGTTGCACCCCGCCCTGAGAACGTTTTTGCCGCCGTAAAGTTTGGCGGCGCAGCGTTTTTAACACATATTTCCTGCGTGCGCATCGGTGCTTTTGGATGATTGTTATCGAGTATTTCGCTGTATTAGTGGGCAATATCCTTGCGCCAGGGTTGAATATTCATTGGCATGACCGCAGTAATTCTTTCTGAAAGGGATTTCCCCTGCTTACCGAGGCCAGATTCATGAGCGTTATTGATCTTCGCAGCGACACAGTCACCCAACCCACCGCCGGCATGCTCGACGCGATGGCCACTGCCGCCACGGGGGATGACGTTTATGGTGAAGATCCGACCGTCAACCGTCTTGAAGCCGAACTGGCCCAGCGCCTCGGTTTTGCCGCAGCCCTGTTTGTGCCGACCGGCACCATGAGCAATCTGTTGGGCCTGATGGCCCATTGCGAGCGCGGCGACGAATACATCGTCGGACAGCAGGCCCATACCTATAAGTACGAAGGAGGCGGTGCAGCCGTGCTCGGTTCGATCCAGCCGCAACCGCTGGAAGTGCAGGCCGATGGCTCGCTGGATCTGAATCAGGTCGCCGCCGCCATCAAACCCGATGATTTCCACTTCGCCCGTACTCGCTTGCTGGCGCTGGAAAACACCATGCAGGGCAAGGTGCTGCCTCTGGAGTATCTGGCTCGGGCTCGCCGTTTTACCCGTGAGCATGGGCTGCAACTGCATCTGGACGGAGCGCGGTTGTACAACGCAGCGGTCAAACTCGGCGTCGACGCCCGGGAAATCGCTCAGCATTTCGACTCCGTCTCCGTCTGCCTGTCCAAAGGCTTGGGGGCGCCGGTCGGTTCGGTGTTGTGCGGCTCGGTCGAGTTGATCGGCAAGGCCCGGCGCCTGCGCAAGATGGTCGGTGGCGGGATGCGTCAGGCCGGGATTCTGGCGGCAGCAGGCCTGTATGCCCTGGATCACAATGTTCAGCGCTTGGCTGACGATCACGCCAATGCGCAATGGCTGGCCGAAGGCCTGCGCGCGGCAGGTTACGAAGTCGAGCCGGTTCAGACCAACATGGTTTACGTATCGATGGGCGACAAGGCCGAGGTGATCAAGTCTTTTGCTGCTGAGCGAGGTATCAAGCTCAGTGCCGCCGCACGTCTGCGCATGGTCACGCACATGGATATCAGCCAGGCGCAAATCGAGCAGGTCGTCGCGACATTCGTCGACTTTTCCCGTAAGTGATAGCGTTAGCGCTCCAATTGACTGTTTCTATCGTATAAACACGCTGTACCCCGCGCGCAGGGCCGATATAATGCGGCCCTTTGCCGTCGCTTCGTCTGTTGACGTTTCGAACAGGCCTTTGGCCGCAGCCTCCGTGGGAGAACCTAATGAAAAGCGCAGAAATCCGTGAAGCCTTCCTTCGCTTCTTCGAAGAGCAAGGCCACACCCGTGTAGCCTCCAGCTCTTTGATTCCGGGCAACGACCCAACCCTGCTGTTCACTAACGCGGGGATGAACCAGTTCAAGGACTGCTTCCTGGGCCAGGAAAAGCGCGCGTACACCCGCGCTGTATCCAGCCAGAAATGCGTGCGCGCCGGCGGCAAGCACAACGACCTGGAAAACGTCGGTTATACCGCCCGTCACCACACCTTCTTCGAAATGCTGGGCAACTTCAGCTTCGGTGACTACTTCAAGCGTGACGCCATCACTTACGCCTGGAACTTCCTGACATCCGACAAATGGCTGAACCTGCCGAAGGAAAAACTTTGGGTCACCGTCTACGCCAGCGATGACGAGGCGTACGACATCTGGACCAAGGAAATCGGCGTTCCGGCCGAGCGCATGGTGCGCATCGGCGACAACAAGGGCGCGCCGTACGCTTCCGACAACTTCTGGACCATGGGCGATACCGGCCCGTGCGGTCCTTGCACCGAGATTTTCTACGATCACGGCGCCGACATCTGGGGCGGCCCACCGGGTTCGCCGGAAGAAGACGGCGACCGCTACATTGAAATCTGGAACAACGTGTTCATGCAGTTCAACCGCACCGCCGATGGCGTGTTGCACCCGCTGCCAGCACCGTCGGTGGACACCGGCATGGGTCTGGAGCGGATCAGTGCCGTACTGCAGCACGTTCACTCGAACTATGAAATCGACCTGTTCCAGAGCCTGCTGAGCGCTTCGGCCAAGGCCATCGGCTGCACCAACGACGCCCAGGCTTCGTTGAAAGTGGTGGCTGACCACATCCGTTCCTGCGGTTTCCTGATCGCTGATGGCGTATTGCCGTCCAACGAAGGTCGTGGCTATGTACTTCGCCGGATCATCCGTCGCGCTTGCCGTCATGGCAACAAACTGGGCGCCAAGGGCAGCTTCTTCTACCAGATCGTTACGGCCCTGGTCGCCGAGATGGGCGAAGCGTTCCCGGAACTGAAATCCCAGCAGGCGCACATCGAGCGCGTGCTGAAAGCCGAAGAAGAGCAATTCGCCAAGACCCTGGAGCAGGGCCTGAAAATCCTTGAACAGGATCTGGCTGAACTCAAAGGCGACGTGGTGCCGGGCGATGTGGTGTTCAAACTCTACGACACCTACGGTTTCCCGATGGACCTGACCGGCGACATCGCCCGTGAGCGCAACCTGACCCTCGACGAGGCAGGTTTCGAGCGTGAAATGGAAGCCCAGCGCGTGCGTGCGCGTTCCGCCAGTTCCTTCGGCATGGACTACAACAGCCTGGTCAAGGTTGATGTCGATACCGAGTTCACCGGTTATACCGCTCACAGCGGTTCCGCCAAAATCGTTGCTATCTATAAAGACGGGCAATCGGTTGACGTACTGAGCGAAGGCCAGGAGGGCGTGATCGTCCTCGATCAGACGCCGTTCTATGCGGAGTCCGGTGGTCAGATTGGCGATTGCGGCTTCCTGCAAGCCGGTGCTGCACGTTTCGACGTGCGCGACACCACCAAGACCGGTGGTGCGTTCCTGCACCACGGCGTGCTGGATTCGGGCAGCCTGATCGTGGGCGCTCCGGTGGAGACTCATGTCGACGCCGAAGTGCGTCACGCGACTTCGCTGAACCACTCGGCCACTCACTTGCTGCACGCCGCGCTGCGTCAAGTGCTGGGCGATCACGTTCAGCAGAAAGGTTCGTTGGTCGACAGTCAGCGCCTGCGCTTCGACTTCAGCCACTTCGAAGCGATCAAGCCTGAACAGCTGAAAGCGCTGGAAGAAATCGTCAACGCCGAGATTCGCAAGAACTCCGCCGTTGAAACCGAAGAAACCGACATCGAAACCGCCAAGCAGAAAGGCGCCATGGCGTTGTTCGGCGAGAAGTACGGCGACAACGTTCGCGTGCTGAGCATGGGTGATTTCTCCGTCGAGCTGTGCGGCGGTATCCACGCCAACCGTACCGGCGACATCGGCCTGCTGAAAATCATCAGCGAGGGCGGTGTTGCGTCTGGTGTACGTCGTATCGAGGCAGTCACCGGTGCTGCGGCGCTGGCCTACTTGAACGCGGCAGAAGAACAACTCAAGGAAGCGGCCAACCTGGTCAAGGGCAGCCGCGACAACCTGATCGACAAGCTGTCGGCTGTGCTGGAGCGCAACCGTCAGCTGGAAAAGCAACTCGAGCAGTTGCAGGCCAAGGCAGCCAGCGCGGCAGGCGACGATCTGTCGGCTTCGGCTCTGGATGTCAAAGGCGTGAAGGTGCTGTCCGTGCGTTTGGACGGTCAGGACGGCAAAGCGCTGCTGGCGCTGGTCGATCAGCTGAAAAACAAACTCGGCCGCGCAGTGATCCTGCTCGGCAGTGTCCATGAGGAAAAGGTCGTTCTGGTTGCAGGCGTAACCAAAGACCTGACTGGCCAACTCAAAGCCGGTGATTTGATGAAGCAAGCCGCTGCGGCAGTGGGCGGGAAGGGTGGTGGTCGTCCGGATATGGCGCAAGGCGGCGGTACCGACGCCGGCGCTCTGGATGCGGCACTGGCTCTGACCGTTCCGTTTGTAGAGCAGGGTCTATAAGGCAGCGCCTCCGGCTCGCAGTCTAGTGGCGGGCCGGAACGCTGTTTGAGTGATTATTTGGGCGCCCTTCATGGGCAGAGGCGGCTTTGAAATGGCTTTGATCGTACAGAAATTTGGAGGCACCTCGGTCGGCACTGTCGAGAGAATCGAGCAGGTCGCCGACAAGGTTAAGAAATTCCGCGATGCCGGCGATGACCTGGTGGTTGTGCTGTCTGCAATGAGCGGCGAAACCAACCGTCTGATCGATCTGGCCAAGCAAATCAGTGGCG
>NZ_RCNW01000086.1:0-1293 GCF_004307605.1 Pseudomonas sp. Sample_24 | reverse complement strand
GGCAAGTACAACGTTCCGCTGCGCGTACTGCACAGCTTCAAGGAGGGTCCGGGCACCCTCATTACTATTGATGAAGAGGAAACCATGGAACAGCCGATCATTTCCGGCATCGCTTTCAACCGCGATGAAGCCAAGCTGACCATCCGTGGCGTGCCAGACACCCCGGGCGTGGCGTTCAAGATTCTCGGCCCGATCAGCGCCGCGAACATCGAAGTCGACATGATCGTGCAGAACGTAGCGCACGATAACACCACCGACTTCACCTTCACCGTACACCGCAACGACTACCAGGCGGCGCAAACCGTACTGGAAAAGACCGCTGCCGAGATCGGTGCCCGTGAAGTCATCGGCGACACCAAGATCGCCAAGGTGTCGATTGTCGGCGTTGGCATGCGCTCTCATGCGGGCGTCGCCAGTCGCATGTTCGAAGCTCTGGCCAAGGAAAGCATCAACATCCAGATGATCTCGACTTCGGAAATCAAAGTCTCCGTAGTGATCGAAGAGAAATACCTGGAACTGGCTGTGCGCGCTCTGCACACGGCTTTCGAACTGGACGCACCGGCCCGCCAGGGCGAGTGATGCGTTTGCCAAAAGGCGCGGTCTGACCGCGCCTTTTGTTTTTTGAATGGCGTGACCCCGAGGCTGTTCTTTTGCTCGCGCTAGTCAATACTCAGGCATGTAGGCCACGACCGTTTTGGGTTGTAGGTCGAGTGCCTTTTTTTTGCAGACTGTTGTCCCTGAAATGTAAGGCGTGAGGAGAAAGGTATGTTGATTCTGACTCGTCGTTGCGCAGAAAGCCTGATTATTGGTGATGGCGAAATCACCGTGACCGTGCTCGGCGTCAAAGGAAATCAAGTGCGTATTGGGGTCAACGCCCCGAAAGAGGTAGCCGTCCACCGTGAGGAAATCTACCTGCGCATCAAGAAAGAGAAGGACGAAGAACCAAGCCATTAATTTTTATCGTTTTTTATGTTTGCAAACGGGGAAGAAGCTGGTTAATATACGCCCCGTGTTGCGGAGAGCTGGCCGAGTGGCCGAAGGCGCTCCCCTGCTAAGGGAGTACACCTCAAAAGGGTGTCGGGGGTTCGAATCCCCCGTTCTCCGCCATTATTTGCGTAGTACGTTGTAATCTGGCTTCTTCGGTAAGTTGTTGAAATTACTAGAAAAAAGCGCTTTACAAACAGATTGAACGGCCTATAATGCGCGGCAACAAATGCACTCGTAGCTCAGCTGGATAGAGTACTCGGCTACGAACCGAGCGGTCACAGGTTCGAATCCTGTCGAGTGCACCAT
>NZ_RCNW01000167.1:0-8082 GCF_004307605.1 Pseudomonas sp. Sample_24 | reverse complement strand
GCCAGGCCACCGAGGATTTGGCGACGGGTAAAGGACATGAACTCAACTACCTCACTTGAACGCGGCAGGCCCAAGCCCGCAAAAGGCGAATACGATACACCTGCGGATGAGAAACAGTAAGGGCGGCGCGGCGGATAGACGCAGCGCGGTATCGGACATTCAGGCTGAAACGGAACGAGGTAAAGACTGGCGCCTACCGGAAATCGATTCGCAAACGGGCGTAACTATGTAGTGCACATTGCTCGAGCGTAAGGGGCATCTTCGGCTCACTTTTTCTCAAGGAACGAGAGCTGATGAACTCAACCGAATCCCGTCCGTTGTCCAACGCAGCAGACAAAGCAACGCTCAAGGCCATTGCCAACAAGGTGATCCTGTCCTGCCCGGGCCTGCAAGACATGGCAAGCGAAGTCGCCAGCGAGCTGCTCAAGCAACAAGGCATTGCCGGCCTCGACCCGGACCTCATTTATTTCCACCGATTCAAAGCGGCGCAAAGCAGTTCCAGATCGTTTACCGGCTGGCAACACATTCGGGAAAAACCCCACGAATCCACCACGCTGACGCAACTCGTGATCCACCGGTTCCGCGCCACCGATCAGGACAACGCTGACTTGCTGGACCTCTATGGCGGCTTTTACACCGCTGGCCCGGAAGCCGAAGACTTCGATGAAACCAACGAAGTTCGCCTGCATGGCAATGACGTCTTGAAGTATTTCTGGAACCTCGATTTCAGCTCGCTTTACACCGCCAGACTCAAGGCGTTCTGGAACACTTCGTCGGTCGATTTCCAGGCCCTCGCCAAATGCACCTTTCTCGTCAAAGCGCTGGAGGCCAATGAAGGCGGACAGCTGAGCGATGAAAACCTGCGGCAGGTTATCCAGGCCACCTGCGGCCCGGTCACCTCCCCCGCCAGCCTGCAAATGCTGAAAAGCGATTACTCGATCACCGGCGGCTCAACCATTCGCACACTGGACATGGCGGGCTACGTCGCCAACAACATTCTGCGCATCGTTGGTCCCGAAGGCAGACAGATTCTTTACCTCCCTGGTGACACAAAGTCATTCCAGGTGCTGGAAACACCCATGGACATGCATTTCTGGGTGCTGCTGCAAATGAACAGAAGCCCGACCCGACAGACATTCCTGAGCCACTTCAGCCTGGCGGATCGGCAACTGATTTCCGACAACATCCCGGACATCATGAACCGCCTGGTCAGCACCTGGGGCAAGCAGGATCATCATCTGATCAATGCAAAAAATCAGATCATCCGTGGTGATGCCTTCCGCTGGCTGACCGACTCAACCCAGGCAGCCATGTTCGCCGAGGCCAGCCTGTCGCTTACCTCCAACAGCGATCTGCGCAAGAAATTGTGGATCGGCTACCTGAGTGCCGGCGTGAGGGTTTTCGGGCCGATGGCCGTCGTCGGTTGGCCCGTGGCCCTGCCAGTCATTGGTGCCAGTCTGGCCAACATGGGACTGAACATCGATCAGGCGGTGAACGGCAAGACCCGCCAGGACCGTAAAGCCGGCATCATCGGCGCGGTCCTCAGTGGCATCGACACCCTGTTCAACCTTCCGTTTCTCAAAGGTACAGGACCGTTGCTGGAAGCCAGCGCCGAAGTGGACGCCGAGGTGGGCGAAGCGGTGCAAGTGCCCGACACGCCGCAAGCGAATCCAGGCGCTGATACCGAACTGTTCGATGCTCAGGCAGAAGAGTTGATTGATCCTCGCCGGACAGCACAGAACAACGATCTGACAGGGACAGCCGCTGTAGAGTCGCCACCGCAAAACTACAAAATCCCGATACTGCTCGATGAGCAAAACCTGGTGCGGACCCCCGGCAAGTTCCTGGGAACCTATCGCCTGTCCTCGAATCCGTCGACTGCAATCCGCCTCAATAACAGTGAGTACTTCGTACGTTACGAAGCTGATGTCAACGGTGGGGGTACGTGGGCGATCATTGATCCGGCGAACCCCGACGGGTTCACCTCTTCGATACCCGTGCGACTGAACGCCGAAGGTCAATGGGAACTCGCGCCTCGAACAGGTCTTAGAGGCGGAATGGAGACACCGCCCGACGGGACTGAAGGTGTCAGCAGCCAACCCGATGCCCAGGCATGGGCACAAACGCCAGGAACCTATGTAAAAAAACTGGAGACACCCGGCATGCGGGAATGGGCGCTCGGCGGTCCCGATGAATATGTGACCGTGCGCAATGCCGCTGGCGAGCAGGTCCGTGTCAGTCGATTCGCACAGCGCCAGGCCACCTCACGAGCGCGCTTGATTGCAGATGCCGAACACTATTACCAGGCTAACCCGGCCTCCTACCGCGCAAGGGCGTCCTCCCCCACGGTGATCGGTAGCCAAACGGAACTGTTTGAAACGGCGTTCGCACAAAAACCGGGCCTGGTATTGGGCGAGACACGAGGCAGTATCGGCAGCAAACAAATTCTTATCGAAAATATGCCGGAGCTCGCCAGGCGTGGGTTGAAGACCATTTACCTGCAAGAGCTTCTGACCAACGCCAATCAAATCGATCTGGACACCTTCGCGCGAACAGGCCAGATGCCGCAAGATCTCGAAACCTACTTGACGACACTTGATCTGAAGGCAGGCAACGACCCCGAGGGCAAATTCAATGTCCTGTCCCTGGTCAAAGCCGCCAATGCGCAAAAGGTCAGGGTTCAAGCAATCGACTGTGCGATTACTTACAACATCAACGGACATGTGAACCTGGAGCCACAACAACAAATGGCGAGGAGTTTTTTCGCCAGCGAAGTGATTCAACTGAATGAGTCGACGCGTGGCCCCGGTCGTTGGATCGCATTGGTCGATCGGGAAAACCTGACGTCATTCAGAAACTATGCAGGTATCAGTGAGCAGACGGACGCCGTGAGTGTGCGCGTAGATGATTTAGTCCCGGGATCGGCGCAGGCCATAACATCCGATCCCGGCCTGGCACTGGAGTACAGCGACTATCCGGATTCCCCGGTCTACAACGTCGAAGAGGGGCTGAACGACCCCGGAGCCGAGCAAGATCTGGTGGTTGCGCAATGGCGTGTGCCCGTCGAAACCCCTTGGGCCTATCGCCCCCCAAGAGCACTGAAAACACTGCTGGCAAAATCGGGCATGTACACGTTCCAGCGCTCAAACAGCACCATCAAACTTATCTATCGCGATGCCAATGCACAAATTGCCGAAACCACCCTCCAGAGAATGGCTGATGGACAATTCACCTTGGCGTCCCCTGTCTGGCCGGACTTCGATTTCCAGCCTTTCGATAGCCTCGACACACTCAATCAACGGCTGGCGTCCAAAGGCATGAAGCTCATGGGTTGGCCTGCCCCTGAGAGCCCCGGGGAACTGTCTCAAGCGGGCGCCACTGAGACGGTGCTCAAAGGCGAGGCACAGAGCGCGGCAACGCTGAGTGAAGCCTTCACGAATGTGGCTGGAGCGCCGAAACGAACGGTCATTCCGGACAACTGGCAGGCCAATGAGCTGCTCGAGAGCATGACGCCCGAAAGCACACCCGGAAAGTACCAGGGTATTTACCAGCTCGACTCCGTCCCTTCGACAGCGATCATGCTGGACGACAAACCTTACTACGTACGCTACGAAACGGACCTCAGCGGCACAGGAAACTGGGCCATCATCGACCCGGAACACCCGACGACGCTCTCGGACTCGATCCCGGTTCGCCTGGATTCAGAAGGAAACTGGGAAACGCTCGCCCACAGCCCTCATGAGCAGGCCGAGCGCTAGCCAGCAGCCTGCACAATGAAAAACGCCGCTCCTTGAGACAGTGAGCGGCCTTACCACCTCTTCGATGAAAATATCATGGACGATACTCAAGAAATCACGCTGCTCAACTCTGCCGACGGGTTGGCGCTTCAAGCCCTGATCCCCGAACTGGTCGACGACTGCCCCGACCTGTACGCCATGGCGTATCAGATCGCCCAGGACATCCTCATTCGCTATCACATCACCGACCTCACACCGGACACGGTCTGGTGGCACCGGTTCCATGGTGCCCAAAGCAGCTCCAGGGCCTTTACCGGCTGGCAGCACATCCTGGAAAAACCCAAGGAATCCATGACCTTCCCGCAATTGGTCATGCAACGCTTCAGCGTCCATGACCAGGACAATGCCGACCTGCTGGATCTCTACGGCGGCTTTTACCGGGTGGGTGACGATGCCGAGAGTTACGATGAAAACAACGAAGTGCGCCTGCATGCCAGCGACGTGCTGAAAGCCTTCTGGGACATCAATTTCGCTGATCGCTACAAAACCGCCGTCGCGGCGTTCTGGGAAAAACACGGCGCCAACTTCCGCGCGCTGGCCAAATGCACGTTCATCGCCAAGGCCATTGAAGACTACGAACACGGACATCTGTCTGGTGAGCACTTCACCCTGGTGCTCAGCGCCTGCGCCGGCAATCTGGGCAGACCGCTGACCCGGCAGATGCTGCTGGACGAATCACCCGCCGGCAATGGTCTGACGATTCGCAAGTTCTGCATAGACGAGTTCGTGTCGACGGACATGTTCAGCATCACTGACGGCAGTGACCTGAACATTCTCTACGTTCCAGGCGAGGCCCAGGGTTTTCACGCCTTCCATAACGTCGAGGCGTTGCACGAATGGCTGGTCAATGAGGTCAAGGACGCCGAAGGCCGTGAACGCATGCTCATGCATTTCAAACAGCAAGAGCGCGACATCGAGCAGGAAAAGCCCACGTCGCTGGGGCACAAGCTCGCCAATTTCACCGGCGTTGGCCTGATCATCCACTTCCTGGAGAACACCGAATATGAAAACGTCGGCCTCACCCATGAGTACGACGTGCTACCGGATGAAAACACCGCCAACGACCACCACTTGCTCCACTACCGTGGCGAGATAATCAACGGCGATGCTTTCACCCATTTGAGCCAGTCCACCCATGAGCGCATGTTGAGCGACGCCGATTACCTGCTGCACTCCAATGCAGAGCTGCGCAAAAAGCTGTGGATCGGCTATCTCAATGCCTTCAACCGCGTCTTTGGGCCGATGGCCGCAGCGGCATGGCCAGCGGCGCTGGTGGTCATAGGCGCGGGCATTGCCAATGTCGGCCTGCACATCGATCAAGCCATTAACGCCACGACCCAGGCCGAACGCAAGGCTGCAGTGAAAGGCGCCATCCTTGGCAGCGTGGACATCCTGTTCAACCTGCCGTTCCTGATAGGGGCAAGCGAGTTCGCTCAAGCAGCGGAAGCCGAAGCGGAAACAGAAGCAGCAATCACGCCCGGGGAAGATGTGAAGTCGCCGAGCCCTCCGGTGCAACTGCCCATCGAATCCATCCACCCCACCCCGGGAGATACCGGCCTGTTGGCTCCTTTTGAAACCAACGAGATTCTCGACGGCTATTCTCCCGTCAGCGAAGAAGGCAAGTTCCAAGGTATCTATCAGCCTGAAACAGGGGGGAATTACATTGTCATCGATGACAGTTTCTATCAGGTCCGCTACAGCAACGAACTGAATTGCTGGACAATCATTGACCCGGTCAATCCCCACTCCTTTTATCGCAACATTCCGGTGTACCTGGATGAAACGGGTGCTTGGATGCCGATTACGCGTCCCGGTCTGGCGGGTGGTGGCTGGTTCTCCGATCTGTTCGCCAGGGCCGAGCCGGCCCTTCCGGACTTTGATGCCCCCGCGACGGCATACGATGTGCCACAGGACATCAAGCCAGCCCTCAAAAAGGCAGCCAATGGTTTGGAGGCAAAGGGAGATTTGAAGGACGGCTTTATCAATCCCAACAAGCCGGCCGATGAGCTGGAAGCCTTCAAAAGACTGCGCCGAAGGCTATACGACGACGCCGTGTCGTTTTATTCCCTGCCGCAACCCCAGTTGCCACCCAGGCCGGCGATCCCGTCGTTCGTTGCGAATGCCAGGTTCAAGGACATCATCAAAGTCATTTTCAAACGCTTACAAAGCCTGGTCATCGGTGAAGGTCACTCCAGCGTGGGCAGCAAACAGTTTCTGATCGAAAACATGAGCGTGCTGCGAAAACAAAAAGTCAAAACCCTGTACATGGAGCATCTGCTCACCGATTTCCATCAAGCGGATCTCGATGCGTTCAACCGCACCGGGGTAATGTCCGAGGATCTGGAACGTTATCTCAAGGATCTTGATGCTGGTTTCTCGACCGACCCGAGCAAACAATTCACGTTTGAACAGGTGGTCAGGGCAGCGCAACAAAACCGTATCCGCGTGCAAGCCATCGACTGCCTGGCCAGTTACCGCAGCGCCGGCATTCAGGGGGCCGATATCCACTTCCGGCAAAAAATGATGAATTTTTTCGCCCAACAGGTCATCAGCGCCGACCAGGCGGCCAGAGGCGCTCATCGCTGGGTGGCGTTGGTCGGGAACAGCCACGCCAATACCTATGGCGGGGTAGCGGGTGTCAGCGAACTTGAGGGCAGCATCGGCCTGCGTATTGAAAGTGTCGGCGCGGACGAGCTCGGCGGCATCAAGGTCGACCCGGGGGTGTCCGACGTGCCACGACCGGGACAGCCGCCCGGGTTCGCCAAAAATGACTTGTTGCTGCAAATCCCGACGCCGCCAAGCGTGGTGCTTGCACAAAGACTGGAGGATGGCCTGCCCAGGCCTGGCATGTACACCCTCAGCACCAGTACCGGTGAACCCATACTGGTTCATCGCAGCAGAACCGTCACCAACAACGGCATCGTGACCTGGGGGAAACTCGTTCGCACGCCCATCAAACATGATGCAAGCGGCTATTACATTGAACGGGATTCCTGGGAGATCAGCGGACGACGTTTTGCAACTACCGAGGGATTGAGTTCAGCGCTGCATAGGATGGGCTTGGCCCCCGTTCGACTCCCCGGTGTCTGAAACGCAAAAAGGCCGTGCGAACAGGGTTCACACGGCCTTTTACTGGCGATCAAACCGTCAAGAACGGCGCGGGATCATTCCCACTCAATGGTCGCTGGCGGCTTGCTCGACACGTCGTAAGTAACGCGGGAGATGCCTTCGATTTCATTGATGATGCGGCCGGATACGGTTTCCAGCAGTTCGTAAGGCAGGTGTGCCCAACGCGCGGTCATGAAGTCGATGGTTTCCACGGCACGCAGGGCCACGACCCAGGCGTAACGACGGCCATCGCCGACCACGCCAACCGATTTCACCGGCTGGAACACCACGAATGCCTGGCTGACCTTGTGGTACCAGTCGGCCTTGCGCAGTTCTTCGATGAAGATGTGGTCGGCGCGACGCAGCAGGTCGGCGTATTCCTTCTTCACTTCACCGAGGATCCGTACGCCCAGGCCCGGGCCCGGGAACGGGTGACGGTAGACCATGTCGTACGGCAGGCCCAGCTCGAGGCCCAGGCGACGGACTTCGTCCTTGAACAGTTCGCGCAGTGGCTCGACCAGTTTCAGGTTCATCTCTTCCGGCAGGCCGCCCACGTTGTGGTGCGACTTGATCACGTGCGCCTTGCCGCTTTTCGCGCCAGCCGACTCGATCACGTCCGGGTAGATGGTGCCTTGCGCCAGGTACTTGATGTTGTCCAGCTTGCAGGATTCGGCATCGAACACGTCGATGAAGGTACGGCCGATGATCTTGCGCTTCTTCTCCGGGTCAGCTTCGCCGGCCAGGTTGTTGAGGAACTGCTCCTCGGCATTGGCGCGGATCACCTTGACGCCCATGTTCTCGGCGAACATGGCCATCACTTGCTCGCCTTCGTGCAAACGCAGCAGGCCGTTGTCGACGAACACGCAGGTCAGCTGGTCGCCGATGGCTTTGTGCAGCAGCGCGGCAACCACGGAGGAGTCGACACCGCCGGACAGACCGAGCAATACGTTGTCGGTGCCCACCTGGGCGCGAACCTGGGCGATGGCGTCTTCAGCGATTTTCGACGGGGTCCACAGGGCTTCACACTCGCAGATGTCGAGGATGAAGCGCGACAGGATGCGGCCGCCCTGCTTGGTGTGGGTCACTTCCGGGTGGAACTGCACGCCGTAGTAACGACGCTCATCGCTGAACATGCCGGCGATCGGGCAGCTCGGGGTGCTGGCCAGGATGTGGAAGT
>NZ_RCNW01000233.1:6757-8161 GCF_004307605.1 Pseudomonas sp. Sample_24 | reverse complement strand
AGCGTGGGAACGATCATCCTGAGCAATAAAAAAACCCGCTGAAATCACTTTCAGCGGGTTTTTCATTTGAGCAGCAGGAGAATCAAAAATCCTCCAACCGCCACACCTCGTAAGCCGGCGTCTCGTAGGGATGGCTCTGCTTCAGAGCCGCCACTACCGGGCGAATCAACTCATCGGCCACCACCAGCTCAACTTTCCATTCCTCCACCCGTTCGACCTGCCCCGCTTCGCCAATGAACGGCTGGCTGCCGTCCAATGGACGAAACTGGCCTTGGCCCAACACCTGCCAGGCGCAGTGATCGTAAGCACCGATCCGTCCGCCACCAGCGGCGAATACGGCGCTTTTGACCACTTCGACATGACTGTCAGGAACAAAAAAGCAGAGCTTGTACACAGCGCTTAGTTCACCCAAACGCGAGCATTACGGAACATGCGCATCCAAGGTGCGTCTTCGTTCCAGTCTTCCGAACGCCACGAGTTCTGCACGGCACGGAACACACGCTCCGGGTGCGGCATCATGATCGTTACGCGACCGTCGCGGCTGGTCAAACCGGTGATCCCGCGCGGCGAACCGTTCGGGTTGGCCGGGTAGGTTTCGGTGACCTTGCCGTGGTTGTCGACGAAACGCATCGCCACGCAACCGGACAGATCGGCTTCCAGCAAAGCTTCTTCGCTGGAGAACTCGGCATGACCTTCGCCGTGAGCGATGGCGATCGGCATACGCGAACCGGCCATGCCCTGCAGGAAGATCGAGTTCGATTCCTGGATCTGCACCATCGCCACACGGGCTTCGAACTGCTCGGAACGGTTACGCACGAAGTGCGGCCAGAACTCGCTGCCCGGGATCAATTCGTGCAGGTTGGACATCATCTGGCAACCGTTGCACACGCCGAGGGTGAAGCTGTCGTTACGCTCAAAGAAACCCTGGAACGCATCGCGGGCACGGCTGTTGAACAGCGCGGATTTCGCCCAGCCTTCACCGGCACCCAATACGTCGCCGTAGGAGAAGCCGCCGCAAGCGACCAGGCCCTTGAACTCGTTCAGGTCGACACGGCCGGCCAGAATGTCGCTCATGTGCACGTCGATCGCGTTGAAACCGGCACGGTCGAACGCCGCCGCCATTTCCACCTGACCGTTGACGCCCTGCTCACGCAGCACGGCAACCTGTGGGCGAATGCCTTTCTTGATGTAAGGCGCGGCGATGTCCTGGTTGACGTCGTAGCTGAGCTTGACGCTCAGGCCCGGGTTGTCTTCTTCCAGCAGCACATCGAATTCCTGATCGGCGCAGTCGGCGTTGTCACGCAGGCGCTGGATCTGGTAGCTGGTTTCGGCCCACTGGCGTTGCAACAGACGACGCTGGCCTTCGAACACGGTGTCACCGTTGAAGGTGATGTTGATCTGGCC
>NZ_RCNW01000233.1:0-6657 GCF_004307605.1 Pseudomonas sp. Sample_24 | reverse complement strand
GACGACGCTGGCCTTCGAACACGGTGTCACCGTTGAAGGTGATGTTGATCTGGCCGTTGTTGATCGGCTGACCGATCACCGACACGCAATCCCCCAGCCCGGCAGCGCTGAACTGCGCGAGGATATCCGGGGTAGCGTCCTGGCGAACCTGAATCACCGCGCCCAGCTCTTCGTTGAACAGGATCGCAGCGATGTCGGCGGAGGTTTCCGCCAGGCCGTCGAGGTTCAGGCTCAGGCCGCAGTGACCGGCGAACGCCATTTCCACGACGCTGGTCAGCAGACCACCGTCGGAACGGTCGTGGTAAGCCAGCAGGTGACCGTCGGCATTGAGGCCCTGGATCACCGCGAAGAACGCTTTCAGGTCTTCGGCATCATCGACGTCTGGAGCCTGCTTGCCGAGCTTGCCATGCACCTGGGCGAGAATCGAGGCGCCCATGCGGTTCTGGCCACGGCCGAGGTCGATCAGGATCAGGTCGGTGGTGCCCTTGTCCATGCGCAGTTGCGGGGTCAGGGTCTGACGGATGTCAGCCACTGGCGCGAAACCGGTCACGATCAGGGACATCGGCGAGGTGACAGTCTTGTCTTCGCCGTTGTCATTCCAGCGCGTGGCCATGGACATCGAGTCCTTGCCCACCGGAATGGTAATGCCCAGCTCAGGGCACAGTTCCATGCCGACCGCTTTCACGGTGTCGTACAGACGCGCGTCTTCACCCGGGTGACCGGCCGCCGACATCCAGTTCGCCGACAGTTTGATGTCGGAGAGCTTGTTGATGCGCGAGGCGGCAATGTTGGTGATGGTTTCGCCGATGGCCATGCGGCCCGACGCCGGTGCGTCCAGCAGAGCCAGCGGAGTACGCTCGCCCATGGCCATCGCTTCACCGGTGTAGACGTCGAAGCTGGTGGCGGTGACGGCCACGTCGGCCACCGGGACCTGCCACGGGCCGACCATTTGGTCACGGGCCACGAGGCCGGTGATGGTGCGGTCGCCGATGGTGATCAGGAAGCTCTTGCTCGCGACGGCCGGGTGATGCAAGACGCGCTCGACGCAATTGGCGATGTCGAGGGTCGACGGATCGAAATCGTCGCCCAGCTCGTTTTCACGTACTACCGAACGGTGCATGCGCGGGGCTTTGCCCAGCAGCACTTCCAGAGGCATGTCCACCGGGCTGTTGCCGAAGTGGCTGTCGGTGACCGTCAGTTGCGGTTCGGCGGTCGCTTCGCCGACCACGGCGAACGGGCAACGCTCACGTTCGCAGATCGCCTTGAAGCGCTCGAAATCAGCCGGGCCGACCGCCAGAACGTAGCGTTCCTGGGATTCGTTGGACCAGATTTCGTGCGGGGCCATGCCCGGCTCGTCGTTTGGAATGTTGCGCAGTTCAAAACGGCCACCGCGGTCGCCGTCGTTGACCAGTTCCGGGAAGGCGTTGGACAGACCGCCCGCACCCACGTCGTGGATGAAGCTGATCGGGTTTTTTTCGCCCAGTTGCCAGCAACGGTCGATGACTTCCTGGCAGCGACGCTCCATCTCAGGGTTTTCACGCTGTACGGAAGCGAAGTCCAGGTCTGCCGAGCTGGTGCCGGTGGCCATGGAGGAAGCGGCGCCACCACCCAGGCCGATCAACATCGCCGGGCCGCCAAGCACGATCAGCTTGGAGCCGACGACGATCTCGCCTTTCTTGACGTGCTCTTCACGGATGTTGCCCATGCCGCCTGCGAGCATGATCGGCTTGTGGTAACCGCGAACTTCATCACCGTGCGGGGTGGTGATCGATTGTTCGAAGGTACGGAAGTAGCCAGTCAGGGCCGGACGACCGAATTCGTTGTTGAACGCAGCGCCGCCCAGCGGGCCTTCGATCATGATGTCCAGCGCGGTAACGATGCGCTCGGGCTTGCCGTACGGCACTTCCCACGGCTGTTCGAAGCCAGGGATCTGCAGGTTGGAGACGGTGAAACCGGTCAGGCCAGCCTTGGGTTTGGCACCACGACCGGTTGCACCTTCGTCGCGGATCTCGCCGCCGGAACCGGTGGATGCGCCCGGGAACGGAGCAATCGCGGTCGGGTGGTTGTGCGTCTCGACTTTCATCAGGATGTGCACCGGTTCCTGCACCGCGCCGTACTGGCGGGTTTCAGGGTCCGGGAAGAAACGCCCGGCCACGGAGCCGACGATCACCGAAGCGTTGTCCTTGTAAGCCGACAGAACGCCTTCGCTGTGCATCACGTAGGTGTTCTTGATCATGCCGAACAGGCTTTTTTCCTGGCTCTCGCCGTCGATGTCCCAACTGGCGTTGAAGATCTTGTGACGGCAATGCTCGGAGTTCGCCTGGGCGAACATCATCAATTCGATGTCGTGGGGGTTGCGCTTCAAGCCGATGAAGGCGTTGACCAGGTAATCGATCTCGTCTTCAGCCAGGGCCAGGCCCAGCTCGGTGTTGGCTTGTTCCAGCGCGGCACGGCCGCCACCCAACACGTCGATCGCGGTCAGCGGCTTTGGCTCGGCATGGCTGAACAGGCCGGCGGCTTGCTCAAGGTTGCCCAGGACGATCTGGGTCATGCGGTCGTGCAGAGAGTCAGCAATCAGTTGCGCCTCAGCATCGCTGAACTGGCCGGCAACGTAGAACGCAATGCCGCGCTCCAGGCGCTGGATCTTGGTCAGGCCGCAATTGCGAGCAATGTCGCTGGCCTTGCTCGACCACGGCGAGATGGTGCCGAAACGCGGCAGCACCAGGAACAGACGACCGGTCGGCTCCTGGACCGGAACGCTTGGACCGTACTTCAGAAGGCGCGCGAGCACCTGCTGTTCGTCGCCGGTCAGGACGCCGGTAACTTCGGCGAAGTGAGCGAATTCAGCATACAGGCCGCTGACAGCCGGAACCTTCTGGCTCAGTTGCTCAAGGAGCTTGCTGTGGCGAAAGGCGGAAAGGGCAGGAGCGCCGCGCAGGATCAACATCTTCGGGACAGCCTCGGGAAGGGGTGTGCTTTGAGGCCGTGCATTCTAGCCTAAACAGCCCGCGACATCACCCGAAACGCTACGCACGGTTGCACTCGAGTATCGATCTGTGTTTCTGCCTCGAAAGTCAGGTTAATCCGCGGTGAGACGAGCGCTTATTTTTACTGTAACAAAAAGCACACAAGTCCCATTCCTGCGGGGTTTCGGCCGGTTTTGTGATCTCTAGCAGACAAGCCCTTCGCTGTCGAGATATGGCGTCCGTGGTCCTTTGCGTATACTGCGCAGATGTTTTCCCCAACGGCTTTGCGTCCGCGGTACGCCAAATGGCTGATCGCAACCGGACTCTTCCTGATGCTCGGTGGCTGTGTTGATAAACCCAACACGCTTGAGCGCGTAAAGGAGGATGGCGTGCTGCGGGTGGTTACCCGAAACAGCCCCGCCACCTACTTTCAGGATCGCAACGGTGAAACCGGCTTCGAATACGAGCTGGTGAAGCGCTTCGCCGACGATCTGGGGGTCGAATTGAAGATCGAGACCGCCGATAACCTCGACGACCTGTTCAACCAGGTGGGCAAGCCCAATGGCCCGGTGTTGGCAGCGGCCGGACTGGTCAGCAGCGAAGAGCGCAAGAAACAGGTGCGCTTCTCCCACTCCTATCTGGAGGTCACCCCGCAGGTCATTTATCGCAACGGCCAGTCGCGACCTACTGATGCCAAGGACCTGGTGGGCAAGAAAATCATGGTGCTCAAGGGCAGCACCCACGCCGGGCAATTGGCCGAGCTGAAAAAGAAATTTCCCGGCATCGAATACGAAGAGTCCGACCAGGTAGAAGTAGTCGATCTGTTGCGCATGGTTGACGAAGGCCAGATCGACCTGACCCTGGTCGACTCCAACGAAGTGGCGATGAACCAGGTGTATTTCACCAATATCCGGGTCGCCTTCGACCTGGGTGACGCCAGCAACCAAAGCTGGGCTGTCGCGCCAGGCGATGACAACAGCCTGCTCAACGAAATCAACGACTATCTGGACAAGGTTCAGAAAAACGGCACCCTGCAACGCCTGAAGGACCGTTACTACGGACACGTCGACGTGCTCGGCTACATGGGTGCCACCACCTTCGCCCAGCATTTGCAGCAACGATTGCCCAAGTACGAAAAGCACTTCAAGGCCTACGCCAAAATCGAGAAAGTCGACTGGCGCCTGCTGGCGGCGGTCGGTTATCAGGAATCACTGTGGCAACCGGCTGTTACGTCCAAGACCGGCGTACGTGGCCTGATGATGCTGACCCAGAACACCGCTCAGGCCATGGGCGTGTCGAACCGCCTCGATCCGAAGCAGAGCATCATGGGCGGCGCCAAATACCTGGCTTACATGAAGGAGCAACTGGACGACTCGATCCAGGAACCGGACCGCACCTGGTTTGCCCTTGCGGCCTACAACGTTGGCAGTGGTCATCTCGATGACGCCCGCAAACTGGCGGCCAAGGAAGGGTTGAACCCGGACAAATGGCTGGACGTGAAGAAAATCCTGCCGCGCCTGTCGGAAAAGAAGTGGTACAGCAAGACCCGTTACGGCTACGCCCGTGGCGGCGAGCCGGTGCATTTCGTGGCGAACATCCGTCGCTACTACGACATCCTGACCTGGGTCACGCAGCCGCAGCTTGAAGGCGATCAGGTCGCCGAAGGCAAACTGCTCGTGCCGGGGATCGACAAGTCCAAACCGGCCCAAGAGCCAGCCCCACTCTGAATTTGATCGTTCCCATGCTCCGCGTGGGAATGCCGCCAGGGACGCTCCGCGTTCCGCTTCAAGAGCTGACGCAGAGCGTCAAGGTCAGCATTCCCACGCAGAGCGTGGGAACGAGCGGCGTAAGGCCTATGCCTTGGCAGCAGCCGCCAGAATCAGCGCCTTCATCTCCGACACCGCCGATTTGAAGCCGACGAACAACGCATGGGCCACCAGCGCATGGCCGATGTTCAGCTCGTTGATGCCCTTGATCGCCGCCACGGCTTCGACGTTGTGGTAATGCAGGCCATGGCCGGCGTTGACGATCAGCCCCTGGGCCAGGCCAAACGCCACGCCATCGGCCACACGCTTGAGCTCTTCAGCCACTTCGGTCGGCGTCTCGGCATCGGCATAACGCCCGGTGTGCAATTCGATCGCCGGGGCGCCAACGCGGCGCGAGGCTTCGATCTGGCGCTCGTCGGCATCGATGAACAGCGACACTTCAGCGCCGATCTTCGACAGACGCTCAACGGCCGCCTTGATCCGCTCCTCCTGACCCGCTACGTCCAGACCGCCTTCGGTGGTCAGCTCCTGACGGGTTTCCGGCACCAGGCAAATGTGCGCCGGGCGGATACGCTCGGCGAACTGCATCATCTCTTCGGTGACGCCCATCTCGAAGTTCATGCGAGTTTGCAGCACGTCCTTGAGCAGCAGCACGTCGCGTTCCTGGATGTGCCGACGGTCTTCGCGCAGATGCACGGTGATGCCATCGGCGCCCGCCTCTTCCGCATCCAGTGCCGCCTTGACCGGGTCGGGGTAGCGAGTGCCCCGGGCCTGACGCAAGGTGGCAACGTGGTCGATGTTCACGCCAAGAAGAATGCGGGTGCTGGTGGTCACGGAAAGCGCTCCAGAAGAAGAGAAAGTTCGGTGCACAGCATACACGGGGAATTTACGGCTTTCGAAACAACTCGCGGGAAACCAGTGGTCGCCCGCCCAGATGCACGGCCAGCGCCTGGCGCATCAGGCGTTTGGCTGCGGATAAAGCACCCGGCGCACTCCAGTCGGCCTCGGCCATGGCCAGCAGTTCAGCGCCATTGAACAACCCCGGTTGCAGCAGGTAGACCCGTTCCAGCCCGGCATCCACTTGCAGCCGATAGAGGCCGTCCGAAGCGATGGGCTCGCCATGGATGTCCGTGCTCAACGAGAAACCGTAACCGAGATCATCAAGCAAGCGCCATTCGAACGAACGCAGCAACGGCTCCAGCGGACGGCCTTCGGCCAGGGCCAGCAAGGTCGCGGCATAGTGATCGAAAACGCCGGGATGGGGGTCTTCGGCGGGCAGCAGACGAATCAGCAATTCATTGAGATAAAGGCCGCTGAACAGCGCCTCACCATTGAGCCAGGTGGAGACACCGGCACTCTCCATGCGCCCGACATTCTTCAGCTCGCCCCTGCCCCGGAATTCGACTTCCAGCGGCACGAACGGCCGCGCCAATGTCCCGGCCTTGCCCCGCGCACTGCGCAACACCGCCCGCAACCGGCCTTGCGGCGTGAGGAAGTCGACCAACGCACTGCTTTCGCGGTAGGCGCGGGAGTGCAAGACGTAGGCGGGCTGGGCGGGAGGCGGGCTGCTTGACATCAGTTTTCGAAACTCTGGAGATCCACTGTGGCGAGGGAGCTTGCTCCCGCTGGGTTGCGAAGCGGCCCCAAAACCGTGCACCTCAGTGTTTCAGGGAAAACACAATGGCAGGGATTACGACTGCTTCGCAGCCGAGCGGGAGCAAGCGCCCTCGCCACAGAGGCCCCGCTCCCACAGTCGCCCCGTGTTGATTTACAAGTCGCCGTAACCCAGCGAACGCAAAGCGCGCTCGTCATCGGACCAACCACCCTTCACCTTGACCCACAGGTTGAGCATGATCTTGGAGTCGAACAACAGCTCCATGTCCTTGCGCGCCTCGGTGCCGATACGCTTGATGCGCTCGCCCTTG
>NZ_RCNW01000457.1:0-1248 GCF_004307605.1 Pseudomonas sp. Sample_24 | reverse complement strand
CGAAGTTCGTGATCATCAACCCGTACGGCAAGGAAAGCATCGACTTCGCCAGCCCGGACGCGGTGCGGGTGTTCAACCGCGCGCTGCTGAAGTCGTTCTACGGCATCGCCCACTGGGACATTCCGGCCGATTACCTGTGCCCACCGGTTCCCGGCCGCGCGGACTACGTGCACTTTCTGGCCGATCTGCTGGCCAACGGCAATGACGGCGTGATTCCCCGCGGCGCCGCGGTGAAAGTGCTGGACGTCGGTATGGGCGCAAACTGCGTGTACCCGCTGATCGGTCACAGTGACTACCGCTGGCAGTTTCTCGGCTCGGAAATCGATGCCACGGCCATCGCTGCGGCCAAGGCGATCGTTCAATCCAACGGCTTGAACAAAGCCATCCAGATTCGTCAGCAAACCAATCGCAAGCAGATTCTTTTGGGCTTGCTGGAAAGTACCGAGCGCTTTGACCTGACCCTGTGTAACCCGCCGTTTCATGCTTCGCTGGAGGAAGCCACCCGCGGCAGCACGCGCAAGTGGCGAGCGCTGGGCAAGGCCGATCCAAAACGCAAACTGCCGGTGCTGAATTTCGGCGGTCAGGCGGCGGAGTTGTGGTGCGAGGGGGGTGAGGTGCGATTCGTCACGCAACTGATCGCCGAGAGTGCACAGGTCAGCCAACAGGTGTTGTGGTTCAGCACCCTGGTGTCGAAAGCCTCGAACCTGCCGGCTATCCAGACCGCGCTGAAAAAGGCCGGTGCACTGGAAAGCCAGGTGGTGGAAATGTCCCAGGGTCAGAAACAAAGCCGCTTCGTCGCCTGGACCTTTCAGACCAAAGCGCAACAACAAGCCTGGCGGCAGGCGCGCTGGAGCAAAGTCTCTGCAGAGTAAATGATATTGGCAGCCCGCCTATGCACTTGTAGGAGCCAGGCTTGCCGGCGAAGGCGTTTTCAAGAGCGCCTTCGCCGGCAAGCCTGCCTCCTGCGAAAAAGGCATGCGCCGATCTGAGCCCACAAAAAAACCGTGCCCGGATTGCTCCGGCGCACGGTTTTTTTTAACAAGTCTTACTTGTTGACAGCGTCGGTCAGGCCTTTGGCCACAACCAGCTTGATCACTTTCTTGGCAGCGATTTCGATGGCAGCGCCAGTCGAAGGGTTGCGGCCGGTACGGGCAGGACGCTCAGTCACTTTCAGCTTGCCGATACCTGGCAGAGTGATTTCGCCGCCGTTTTCCAGCTGATCGGCAACGATTTGGCCCAGTTGGTCCA
>NZ_RCNW01000427.1:0-8364 GCF_004307605.1 Pseudomonas sp. Sample_24 | reverse complement strand
GCACCGGCAAAACGCGGGAAGCGGAAGTGGGTGAGGATATCTAGAAACGCCTTGTCGCCGAGCAGCCGGTCCAGTACTGCCGGGACTTCGCTGTCGTCGTAAGGTCGGATGGCATCGAATTCGCCCATCATGCTCTCTTGTTAGAAACGGCTAGGGTAAGTAAAGGTTCTGATCGAAAACCGGCGGGGTACGGTCTGAAAAAGTAGTCAGACAAAAATAGCCCTGCAAATAGACCGGCGATTATACGCACAAGTCACCCGGGAGACCGCGATGCTGGAAAACGCGCTGTATGAATGTCCGTATTGTGGTGAAGAAGTCGAGACGACGGTGGACCTCTCCGGCGGCGATCAGACCTACATTGAGGACTGTCAGGTGTGCTGTCGGCCAATCACGTTTGTATTGCAGGTTCATGGTGAGGATTGGTTTCTGGAAGTCTTCAGCGAAAACGAATGAGGGGCGCATATGCAGCGCATCTACGAACCGGAAAACCTGATGGAAGGCGAGCTGCTGCAAGGCATGCTCGCCAGCGAGGGCATCGAGGCGCATCTGGTGGGCCGCGATCTGGTCGGGGCCACCGGTGAATTGCCGATCTTCGGCCTGCTGGGGTTGGCGGTGGATAACGATCAGGCCGAATACGCCCGCGAGCTGATCAGCGCGTACAATGCCGCGCTGCCGCTGTCCGGCGATGAACCGGAAAGCTTCCCCGGCACGCTGGTCTGTTAGGCTGGCGTTCGTTTGATCAAGAGTCGTGCTGCCCCATGTGTGGACGTTATGCCCTGTTTCGCTGGAACCGCGACTTCGCGACCCTGCCAGGTTTTCCCGCCGATCAGCAGGCGCAGTGGAACATTTCCCCCAATGATTCGGTGTTGATGCTGCGTGCCGGTGCGCACGGCCAGCGGGAACTGGCGCGCGCGCGCTGGGGCCTGACGCCGCCGTGGCTGACCGATCTGTCCCGAACCCCGGCCCATGCCCGCGCCGAAACCGTGGCCGAGCAACCCATGTTTCGCGAAGCATTGCGACTGCGGCGCTGCCTGCTGCCTGCCAACGGTTTCTACGAGTGGCGCGGCACCACGCGCAAGCGCCCATACTGGTTGACGCCGGGGGAGGGTTCGTCATTGTTTTTTGCGGCGATCTGGGAAGCGTATCCGGTGCAGGAACAAGTCTGGTTGAGTACGGCGGTCATCACGCAGCCGGCGGCGAACCAGCGTCGGCCGCTGATTCTGGATGAGGCGGGGCAGGCGGCATGGCTCGATCCCGAGACGCCGCTGCACACCTTGCAAGCCCTGCTGGCCAGTGAGCCCGCCGCGTTGCGCGAGCGGGTGTTGGCCAATATGGTCAATGATCCGAAGCTCAACGGGCCGGAGTGTTTGACCCCGGGTTGATGGGTTGTCTGTGCTGACCCAATCGCTGGCAAGCCAGGCTCCCACAGGGTTTTGCGGTGTTCACGAAACCTGTGGATCAGATCCTTCCACAGTGTTTTGCGGCGCACGCAAAACCTGTGGGAGCCTGGCTTGCCCGCGATGGGGCCTTTGGATCAGACCTTGAACTGATTGATCAGCCGCCGCTGCTGTTCGGCCAGTTTGGTCAAATCCGCACTCGCCGCGCTCGATTCATCCGCACCGCTGGCCACTTCATTGGCCACTTGCCCGATATTGATCACGTTGCGGTTGATGTCATCGGCTACCGCGCTTTGTTCTTCGGCGGCGCTGGCGATCTGGGTGTTCATGTCGTTGATCACCGACACGGCTTGCGTGATGGTTTCCAGCGCTTGGGCCGCCTTCGCCGCGTGTTGGACGCTTTCGTCCGTGCGGTTCTGGCTGTCTTCCATGACCCGCACCACATCCCGTGTGCCCTGTTGCAACTGTTGAATCATGGTCTGAATTTCTTCGGTGGCCTTCTGGGTTTTCTGCGCCAGGTTGCGCACCTCATCGGCCACAACGGCGAAGCCGCGACCCTGTTCACCGGCCCGGGCGGCTTCGATGGCGGCGTTCAGGGCCAGCAGGTTGGTCTGCTCGGCGATGCCGCGGATGGCGGTGAGGATCGCGTTGATGTTTTCACTGTCCTTGGCCAGGGTTTGCACCACACCGACCGCGCGTCCTATTTCCACGGCCAGAGCACCAATGGAATTCGAGGTATCACGGACGATTTGCATCCCCTGGCTGGCAGCCTGATCTGCATGGCTGGCGGCTTGAGCCGCTTGCGTCGCGTTACGGGCTACGTCCTGAGCGGTGGCGGTCATTTCGTGCACCGCCGTGGCGACCTGATCGATCTCGGCCATCTGCTTGTGCACGCCGGTGTTGGTGCGGATGGCGATGTCGGCGGTGTGTTCCGAAGAGTCGCTGACGCTCTGCACCGACGTCACCACCTGAGTGATCATCGCCTGCAACTTGCTCAGGAAGGTGTTGAAGCCTTTGGCGATCGAGCCCAATTCATCGGCGCGGTCGCTGCTCAGGCGGCGGGTCAGGTCGCCTTCGCCCTGGGCGATATCGTCGAGCATCGCGACCATTTGCTTCAACGGACGGGCAATGCCGTGGCCCACCAGCCAGATCACCAGCAAACCGATACCGGCAATCAACAGGCCGACCATGGCCATGCCGAACGTGTCCGACTTGCGCTGGGAGTCGAGGTCCGCCTGGAGTTTCTGCAGATCGGCCATGACCGCATTCAGCGGGAGTTGCAGCATCAGGGTCCAGCGGGCGTCGGTCTGGCCGATGCCGAAGGGCAGGTACAACTCGATCCGGCCCTGGGCCTTGTCGACGGTATAGGTGACTTCGCCACGCTTGAGATTGGCCATGTTGGCAGTCTGCTTGCTGTCGAGAATGTCGCTGACTTTTTCGCCGAATTTGCTCGGATCCTTGGTGTAGGCAACGATTCGTCCATTGCCGCCGATCAGGGCCATTTCGCCAGCGCCGCTGTAGAGTTTCTGGTTGGCGCCGAGGAGCATTTCCTGAATGAAGTTCACTGACAGATCGGCACCGACGATGCCCTGGAAGGCGCCGTTGAGCATGATCGGCTCAATAAAGGAGGCGAGCATGACGATTTTGTCGCCGACCTTGTAAGGCGCCGGGTCGATCACACAGGATTTTTTGGTTTCTTTCGAGCACAGGTAGTACTCGCTGGCGCGCACCCCGGTGGACAGAGTTTTCTGGTCATCGACGTCCACCAGTTTGTCCAGCCCAAGGCTGCCGTCTTCATTGCGGAACCACCAGGGCAGGAAGCGCCCGTTGCTGGTGTCGATGCCAGCGACCTGGGTGCCGACGTACGCCGCATCGTTGTGATCCAGCGCGTCTTTTTCCCAGCCGATGTAGGTGCCGAGGATCTTCGGGTTCTTCGCTACGTTTTCCTTGATCAGGCCGATCAATTGCTCGCGGCTGAGGCTCAGGGCAGGTTGGCCATCGGCGCCGGGCGTGCCGATCAGCGCGTTGACCCGCACCAGGCCGCCGGCAATCAACAGGGGGGCTTCCAGCTCGCGCTGGATCTGACTGACCTGGGTTTGCGCCAGTGAGGTCAGGCGCTGCTCGATGACTTGCTCGAATTGCGCCTGGGTCCGTTCCTGGACCATGTCTTGCGTCCGGGCACCGGAGAACAGCGCGTAAACGACCAGGGCCGCCACCACACTCAGAACGATGGCGCCGGCCAGGGCCGCCACGGAAAACTGGATCGACTTGAATTTCATGGTTGCTCCGCACGCAAAAGGACATCCGCGGAGGTGTATCGGCAGGGGGCTGGAGGGGCATGAGCGGGCGTCACTGAAATGACTGTTTTGGGGTGCTCGATGTCGCAAATGAATCATTGCCCGCGCTTTACGGACGGTGGCTTACCCGGTTTCATGAATTTTTTACTGCAGTGACGAGAGCTTTGTCTGAAATGCGCGTCATATATGCCGTTGTATCTGGCGCCGATACCTTTCCGCGCCTAGGATACGGTCATGTTTTCAGGGAGTTTTTTGATGAACAAGACATTGGTGTCGTGTGCGCTGAGCGCAGGTCTGTTGCTCGCCGGTTGCCAATCTGTCAACACCACCAGCGGTGGCG
Source organism: Pseudomonas sp. Sample_24 (assembly GCF_004307605.1). Lineage (NCBI taxonomy): Bacteria > Pseudomonadati > Pseudomonadota > Gammaproteobacteria > Pseudomonadales > Pseudomonadaceae > Pseudomonas > Pseudomonas sp. Sample_24. The sequence goes on along the minus strand of NZ_RCNW01000427.1, from coordinate 4,330 downwards.
CGGTGGGTGTTGAGCGCAAGCAGTACATGTTCAGCATGTTGTCCTCGCAAGAGGTCGACCAAATGTATGCCCAGTCTTATCAGAAGACCGTCGGCGAAGCGTCCAGTAAAGGCGTGCTGGACAAAACCAGCAGCGATGCCAAGCGCGTACAGGTGATCGCCGATCGGCTGATTGCCCAAACGCCGAACTTCCGCCCGGATGCGGCCCAGTGGAAGTGGGAAGTCAACCTGATCAAGAGTGACGAGCTCAACGCCAACTGCGGACCGGGCGGCAAGATCTTTTTCTACACCGGACTGATCGACAGTCTGCAATTGACCGACGATGAAATCGCCGCGGTGATGGGCCATGAAATTGCCCATGCCTTGCGTGAGCACGGTCGTGAAGCGATGTCCAAGGCCTACGGCATGGAAATGGCGAAGCAGGGCGCTGGTGCGTTGTTCGGGTTGGGGCAGGACACCCTGGCGCTGGCCGACACCGTGGCCAACTACGGCATGACCTTGCCCAACAGTCGCGGCAATGAGAACGAGGCCGATCTGATCGGCCTGGAACTGGCTGCTCGCGCGGGTTACAACCCGAATGCCGCCATTACCCTGTGGAACAAGATGAGCAAGGCCAGCGAAGGTGCTCCGCCGGAGTTCCTCAGCACGCACCCGTCCTCTAGCACCCGGACTGCAGCGTTGAAGGCGGCGATTCCGAAAGTCATGCCACTTTACGAACAAGCCAAGAAGTCCTGATCTGCGCGGGAGGGCACTTGTGGCGAGGGAGCTGGCTCCCGCCCGGCTGCGCAGCAGTCGTAAATCCGGATGACGCGTCGAGTCTGACAACACGCGATCATCTGGTTTGGGGCTGCCAGGCAGCCCAGCGGGAGCCAGCTCCCTCGCCACAATGATTGCCTACCGCGTCAAACCCATCCGCTAGCCTGCATCGCCTTGTATACCGCAACAATCGCCAGAATGAAGAACGCCGACGCCGCCAAGCGGCGAATCAGGGTCAACGGCAGTTTGTCTGCAGCGAAGTTACCCGCCAAGACCACCGGCACGTTGGCAATCAACATGCCCAGGGTGGTGCCGATGATCACCAGCCACAATTCCGGATATTGCGCAGCCAGCATCACGGTCGCGATCTGGGTCTTGTCACCGATTTCCGCGAGAAAGAACGCGATCAACGTCGTCAGGAACGGCCCGAACTTGCGGGCGGTGCTGGCTTCGTCGTCATCCATCTTGTCTGGCACCAGGGTCCACAAAGCGGTGGCGGCGAAGCTGATTGCGAGGATCCAGTGCAGCAACGTATCCGAGAAGAAGCTGCCCACCCATGCGCCAACCGCGCCGGCTGCCGCGTGGTTGGCAAGGGTCGCGGCAACGATGCCGGCGATGATCGGCCAAGGCTTGCGGAAACGGGCAGCGAGAATGAGCGCGAGCAGTTGCGTCTTGTCGCCAATTTCGGCCAAGGCAACGATTGCGGTGGGAACGAGCAATGAATCCAGCATCAGGGGTTTTCCTAAGGGGCGGGTCGACACGGCTATGACACGTACAGCCTTCCCGCCCCGGGTAAGGTGTGCGTGTCATAGGTCTTGTCAAACCCTGCGGTCCGTCTGATGCGGACGCTTGGGTCGCATACGCCATGGTCTGAGGACCAAGTATGTTGACGTATGCCGGACGAGCATGGCGCTCGTGGGAGACTACTCCCCTAGGACGGAGCGGATTCTGCCTAGGCAAAATCCATTCGGCAAGTACAAATTTCTACCCGCGTTTGGCTCGGTAGATCCTGAAACCCTGACCTTCGGCCTTGATGGCGCACACGCCAAGGTGCTCTTCGATCAATGGTTGATACTTCAGGAAGCTATTGGCTACCAAGCGAAGTTCGCCACCATTTTTCAGATGTTTGGCTGCTTTTCGCAGCAAATTCTCGGTCGCGAAGTAATCGGTGTGCACGCCGACATGGAAGGGCGGGTTGCTCAGGATCGCACTCAAACCCATCGGTGCAGCGTCGATGCCGTCGCCGGTAATCACTTCGGCTTCCAGACCGTTGGCGGCTAACGTCAGGCGACTGCTGGCGGCGGCAAACGCGTCGACGTCCAGCATTGTCACCTGATTGTGCGGATAGCGCCGTTTTACCGCGGCGCCTAAAACACCTGCACCGCAACCGAAGTCCAACAGGTGACCACTGGGCAGTTTGTCCAGATGCTCCAGCAACAGTGCGCTGCCGCGATCCAATCGACCATGGCTGAACACGCCCGGCAGGCTGATGACTTTGAGCGGGCCTTCAGCCAAAGGAAGTTCGTAGGTCTGGGCGAGGCTTTCCAACGGTTTGGCTGCAGGCGCATTGGCCACAGTCACCAGCCACAGCTGGCAGTGTCGCGCGCTGTCGAGTTTGCGCGGCTTGCCGAACGGATTGAGTTGTTTGGCGGCGCCCTCGATGCCGCTTTTTTTCTCGCCCACCAGGTACAGCTCGCGCCCCGCCAGCCGCGAGGCCAAGGCGTTGAGGATGTAGTCGGTCAAATCCTTGGACTTGGGCAAAAACACCACGGCGGCGTCAAACGGGTGTTCCGGCACGTGTACGCCAAAATCGCTGCGCTCGGCGAAACGCGCGTCCAGCGCGGCTTGATCACCCGCATGCCAGCACCAACCGCGAGCGTCGGGCAGGCGGCCCAGCAAATCGTCGGCGGGAAGACCGGCCAACAAGACTGGCCCCTGGAATAATTCAGCCTGACGAAGCAGTACTTCACTGCGCGGATCCATAACTGCTCCTGTGAAAAAAAGTCTCGCAGTCTATCAACTGACGACCCGCAGCGCTTTACCGCTGAAGTAGGCGAGGGCGTTTTCAGTGACTTGGCCGACGATGCGCTGGCGTGCCTCGCGACTGCCCCAGGCGTTGTGCGGTGTGACAATCAAGCGCGGGATGTCATTGGCCAGCAGCGGATTGCCGTTGACGGGCGGTTCGACACTCAGCACATCGGTAGCGGCACCGCCGAGGTGACCCTTGCGCAACGCGTCGGCCAGGGCCTGTTCATCGATCAGGCCACCGCGAGCGGTGTTGACCACAAAAGCGCCGGGCTTCATCGAGGCCAATTCACGGGCTCCAATGAAATGGCGGGTGTGCTCGTTGAGCGGGCAGTGCAGGGTCAACGCGTCGACTTGCGGCAGCAGCTCGTCCAGCGGCAAACGATCCGGACGGGCAGGGCGCCCCGGAATCTGGCCCAGCAACACACGCATGCCGAACGCTTCGGCCAGCCGAGCGACGGCACCGCCCAATTCGCCATGGCCGAGCAAGCCGAGGGTTTTGCCTTCCAGTTCGACGATCGGATAGTCCAGCAGGCAGAACTGCCGGGCCTGCTGCCAGCGACCTTCGCCCACGGCTTTCTGATAGTCGGCCAGACGCGTCGCCAAATTGAGCAGCAGCATGATCGTGTGTTGCGCCACGGACGGTGTGCCGTAACCCTGACAATTGCACACGGTAATGCCGTGGGCACGGGCGGCCGCAAGGTCGACGTTGTTGGTGCCGGTGGCGGTGATCAGAATCAGCTTCAGCTCGGGGCTGGCAGCCATGGCCGCGGCGTCGATCAGGATTTTGTTACTGATCGCCACGGTAGCGCCCTTGAGGTGATCGATCACTTGATCCGGCAAAGTCTGCGAGTACAGCTGCAGCTCGCTGAAACAATCCCGTAGCGGCTTGAGATCAAGGTCGCCCAGATCGAGGGACGGGTGGTCAAGGAAAACGGCGCGGCGAGTGTTCGTCATCAACTGTACCTTTTGTGCAATGAACTGAAGGCGTAATCTGCCGAGCCTACCAGATGAAATAAATAGTTACGCTTGGCCTGAAGGAGCCCTCATGTACTGGACCGAGTTCTTGACCGTTGCCTTGATCCACTTGCTGGCTGTGGCCAGCCCTGGCCCGGACTTTGCCGTGGTGGTGCGTGAAAGCGTCACTCACGGTCGTCGCGCGGGCACCTGGACAGCGCTGGGTGTCGGTACGGCAATTTTCCTGCATGTGGGGTATTCCCTGCTGGGTATCGGCTTGATCGTTTCCCAATCGATCATGCTGTTCAACGCCCTGAAATGGGCCGCCGCCGCTTACCTTTTGTACATCGGCTTCAAGGCATTGCGGGCAAAACCTGCCAAAGCGGTGACTGACGATTTGCACAAGGAAGCGGGCGAGCGCACCGCTCGCGGCGCCTTCACCTCGGGCTTCGTGACCAACGGCCTGAATCCGAAAGCCACGCTGTTTTTCCTGTCGTTGTTCACCGTCGTGATCAACCCGCACACGCCGCTGGCGGTACAGGCCGGTTACGGGGTGTACCTGGCAGTGGCGACGGCGATCTGGTTCTGCCTGG
>NZ_RCNW01000151.1:0-1264 GCF_004307605.1 Pseudomonas sp. Sample_24 | reverse complement strand
AACTCCAGATCAAATCGTTGGGGCGCATCCAGGCGAAGACCTTGGCCATGTCGCGGCCATCGAGCACGCCTTTTTGATAGGAGCGACGTTTGGCGGCTTCCAGGGTCTGCTCGTCGGCGAACAAGGTCGCCGGGGACTCCAGCTCGCTGTCGAGCAGGCTGACCAGGTAGGTTGCGCTGGAGACACGGCGCAGTTGGCGCTTGGCCTGCAGATGGCCTTGCAGGGCGGCGATGGTCAGTCCGCCGGCACAGGCACCCATCAGGTTGACCTCGCGGGCGCCGGTGATCGCGCGGCAGACGTTCATGGCCTCTTCGACCGCTTCAACGTAAGTCGACAGTCCCCATTCGCGATGGCGTACATCCGGATTGCGCCAACTGATCATGAAGGTCTGCAAGCCATTCTTGAGCGCGAACTGGACGAAACTGTTGTGCGGGCTCAGATCGAAAATGTAGTACTTGTTGATTTGCGGCGGCACCACCAGCAGCGGTTTGGAGTACTGCTTTTCGCTCATCGGCTTGTACTGGATCAGCTCCAGCAATTCGTTGCGAAACACCACGGAGCCCGTCGTGGTGGCGACGGTCTTGCCGACTTCGAATGCCTGTTTGGTGACCTGCCGGGGCAGGCCGTCGTTGTGCAGCAGATCGTCAACCAGATGACTGATGCCGCGCACCAGGCTGTTGCCGCCAGTGTTGAAGATTTCCTTGATCGCCAGGGGATTGAGCAGGCTGTTGGATGGCGATACGGCATCGTTGAGCAGGGCGAAGGCAAAGTGCGCACGAGCACGATCATCAGGGCTCATGGTGCTTTGGTCGATCCAGCTTTTGACCTCTTTCTGCCAGCTCAGGTAGGCCTGCAGGCTGCGACGATAAAACGGATTGAGGCTCCATGCCGGGTCGGCGAATCGACTGTCGTGCGGATTGGTCGGGTGCAGGGTATCGCCCAACAACACTCGCCCTAGTTGCCCGCCCAGTTTCAAGGCATGCCGAGCCGTGTGTACCGGGTTGCGCAAGCCATGGACAGCAACACTGCGCAACGTCGAAATCAGATCCCGGCCGCGCAGACCGGTAATCGCACTCTGTGCGTTGATGAACACGGCGGGAGTGGGCAAAGACTCCCTCGCTGGTTTTTCACGCATCAGTCAACACTCCTTCGTCTTCAGGCCAAAAACAAACACACCGAACCAGAACACCATAGACGCTGTAGCGGGTTGTTGCGCGGCGCGGCATCCTGCCGACCGACAATGCGTCGGTTAACCGCCCAATGG
>NZ_RCNW01000403.1:0-1264 GCF_004307605.1 Pseudomonas sp. Sample_24 | reverse complement strand
TGTCACGGCCTTCCAGCACGCCGGCCTGGTAGGAGTGGCGCTTGGCGGCTTCGAGCGTCTGTTCGTTGACGAACAGGGCGACGTCGCTGTCCAGGGTCGTATCGAGCACGCTGACCAGCAAGGTAAGGGCGTTGACTTTTTTCTCGCCGATCGCTGCGTAATGACCCAGCAGCGCGGTGCAGGTGATGCCACCGGAGCAGGCGCCGAGCATGTTCACGTCTTTGCTGCCGGTGATTGCGGTGACGACGTCAACCGCTTCCTTGAGCGCATCGATATAGGTCGTCAGGCCCCATTCGCGCTGTTCCTTGGTCGGATTGCGCCAGCTGACGATGAAAGTCTGCACGTTGCTGCGAAGGCAGAATCGCGCCAGGCTCTTGTCCGGGCTCAGGTCGAAAACGTAGAACTTGTTGATTTGCGGCGGCACCACCAGCAGTGGCCGTTCGTAGACCTGCTCGGTGATCGGCCTGTATTGGATCAGCTCCAGCACGTCGTTGCGGAACACCACCGCGCCTTCGGTCACACCCAGGCTCTTGCCGACCTCGAACGCGCCCATGTTGACCTGGCTCGGCATCCCGCCGTTGTGCACCATGTCCTTGGCCAGATGCGAGAGACCGTCGAGCAGGCTCTTGCCGCCGGTTTCGAAGAAGCGTTTGACCGCTGCCGGGTTGGCCGCGCTGTTGGTCGGGGCCATGGCTTCGGTCATGAGGTTGATCACGAAGTGCCCGCGAGCTGCATCGCTGGCCGGGAGGTTGCTTTCGTCAATCCAGTCGTGGAGTTCCTTGCGCCACGCCAGGTAAGTTTGCAGATAACGTTTGTAGAGCGGGTTCTGGCTCCAGGCCGGATCAGTGAAGCGACGGTCATCGCTGTTCGGTTGCAGTTCGGATTTACCGAACAGCACGTTCTTGAGTTCAAGACCGAAATGCGCAACGTGTTTCGCGCTGTGCACCGGTTGCTTGATGGCCTGCCTGAGCACCATTCGAGCAGAAGCCAGTAGATCCTTTCCACGCAGCCCAACGACAGGATTCAGTCCCAAGGTGTTTTCCGAGGCCTGATACTTCAAGTCATCGTTATTCTTGTTACTCATCTACGACGCTCCATTGTCCTGAGACGAGTACCCGGGGCCTCGCTGTGCAGTCACACAGCCAATGCCAGGTACTACTGCTCGGGGTGACCGTTAATACTGCATCGCTGCTTTTTGTTCGCAGAGAACACTGCAGGGAACTTGCCAGCTCCATTGGTTACCCGAGTTTAATTTTTTTCGCAA
>NZ_RCNW01000303.1:0-8396 GCF_004307605.1 Pseudomonas sp. Sample_24 | reverse complement strand
TGAGCACGGACAAAATGGTCATCGTCAGCGCTGGCCCGACCGTGCCGCAAAAGCCGCTGCCGGCCCCTACTGATAAACCTGCCGAGCAACCGCTCGGGGTTCCGGAGCATTAATGGCTACTTCCCGTCCCAAAAAACCCGTCCACAACGTGCACAACGGCGTGAACCAGCTGCGCATCATCGGCGGCGAATGGCGCAGCCGTAAACTGAGCTTCCCCGATGCGCCGGGTCTGCGTCCGACGCCGGACCGGGTGCGTGAAACCCTGTTCAACTGGCTCGCACCTTACGTTCCAGGCGCCAAAGTGCTGGACCCGTTCACCGGCAGCGGCGCGCTGTTCCTCGAAGCCCTGTCCCGTGGCGCGGCCATGGGTCAGGCGCTGGACGCCAGCAGCCTCGCGGTGTCGAGCCTCAAGGAACATCTGGGCACATTGCGCTGCACCACCGGCCAGGTTCAGACCGCTGACGCCCTGCGCTACCTGGAAACCCAGACCGCCACGCCCTACGACCTGGTGTTCCTCGACCCGCCGTTCAACCAGAACCTGTTGCCCGCCGTTTGCGCCCTGCTCGAAGAGCGCCAATGGCTGGCCGACGATGCCTGGATATACACCGAAAGCGAGTCAGCGCCGTCAACCCTGGGCCTGCCGCAGAACTGGCGCCTGCACCGGGAGCAGAAATCCGGGCGAGTGTATTACTCGTTGTGGCAGCGCGGCGCCTGACGTTGCGATTGTGAGGAGCACTACATAGTTACCGCCTGACGTCCTTACGGATCATCCACAGTGGTTTGCGCATAACCCTGCAAACCACTGAGGATGAACACGGATGAACATCTCCTGCTGCATTTTTGTACTGCCATTTATCGCCTGGCTGCCGCTCATGGCCAGCGCTGCCACACCCCCTGCGACGCAAGACTTCGTGCTGGATAACGGCCTCAAGGTCGTCGTGCGCGAGGACCATCGCTCCCCAATCGTCACCGCTCAGCTGTGGATCAAGGCCGGTTCAAGCTACGAGCCGCCCGGCCAGTCGGGCCTGTCCCATGCCCTCGAACACATGGTCTACAAAGGCAGCAGCAAGGCCTGCGCTGGAGAATTCGAGGCGATACTGGAAAGTCTGGGCGCCAGCCAAAACGCCTATACAGGCCCTGATTTCACGGTTTTTTACCAGACACTCGCTTCCGGCCGCGTCGGCGTCGCGTTCGAAATTCTCGCCGATCTGATGAGTACGGCCGAGCTGGATCCGCAGGACTTCACACCGGAGCTCAAGGTCATTCAGGAAGAGCGGCGGATGTACGTCGATGATGAAATCACCGTGCTGGCTCAAGAAAGACTGAACAGCATCGCCCACCCCGCCAGCGGCTATCGCACCCCGACAATTGGCTGGATGCATGACCTGCAACGAATGAGTACCGCGCAATTGCAGCAGTGGTACAAGGCCTGGTATTCGCCGGGCAATGCGACCCTGGTGGTCGTTGGCGATGTCCAGCCCGAGCAGATCAAGGCCCTTGCACGGCAGTATTTCGGCCACCTTGAGCGAGGCATGACACCGGCGGCCCCTGCCCCTGTCGAACTCACTTCTGCCGGCGAACGATCGCTGACCCTGCATGCACCCGTGGCGTCCCCGCGCTTGATCATGAGTTTCAACGCGCCAAGCCTGGCCACGGCTCTGGATCGTCGGACCGCCCATGCCCTGCGCCTGCTCGATATGTTACTGGCCGGTTCCAATAGCGCACGCATCAAACAGCGACTGCAACTGAGCGAGTCAATATTCACCGAGGTCCTCTCGGAATACGACGCCTTCAATCGCGGCGACTCGTTACTGACGATCAGCATGCAGCTCAATGCGGACAAGCTCAATGATGCTGACGCAGCCCTCACCCGTGTGTGGCAGGTGATCGAATCACTCAAAAGCAAGGCACCGGAACCGGCAGAACTGGAACGCGCGAAAAACCTGCTGATCGCCAACCTGGTTTATGCGCAGGACGACCTGCAGAGACAAGCCCACAACCTGGGTCTTTTGCAGACCATTGGCCTGGACTGGCGGCTTGCCGATCTGGATACGCAAGAGCTGAACAAGGTCACACCGCTGGATATTCAACAGGTGGCACAGACTTATCTGACGCGTGAGCGCCTGAGTACCGCGAAAATCCTGCCGGAGAAGAACAATGGATAAGTTCAAAGGCTTGATCAATGGATTGATACTGGCAAGCATGCTGCTCAGCGTTCAGGCCAATGCCGCTGCAATCACGGCGCCCCCAAAACCGGTGCTGCAATCGCTCAGCGAAGCACAAGCGCCTGCGTTCCAACGCACGCTATCGATCAAGGGTTACAAGACTTTCAGCGGCACCAAGATCCTGTTCATCCGTACCCCTGGCTTGCCGATGTTCGACACCCTCGTAAGCTTTGCCGCCGGCAGCGCCCACACAGCACATCAACCGGGCCTGGCAGCGTTGACCTTCAGTCTGTTGAATGAAGGTGTGGCGGGCAAGGACGTCAATGCCATACAGGCGACCTTCGATAACCTGGGCGCAAAGATGGATATGGGGATCAGCCAGGATCGGACGTGGTTTTCCCTGCGTAGCTTGAGTGACGAATCACGACGCACACCAGCCCTGGATTTGTTTGCCCAAATCCTCGGCAAGCCGATGCTGCCGGAGGCCTCCATGGCCGCAGTCAAATCACAATTGCAGTACGTTCTGGATCGCGAAGACCAGTCCCACGCCATTCAAGCCCGCCACGCGAACCTCGGCCAGCTGTTTCCCGACCACGGTTATGCTCAGTCGTTCTTCGGAACCCGGGCCAGCCTTGCCTCCATCACTCGCACCCAGGTGGAGGACTTTCATCGCGAGGCCTATGCCGTGGGCAATGCCCAAATCACACTGGTTGGCGACCTCACCGAAGAGGAAGCCCAGCACATTGGTGCGCAGATAGCCGCAGCCTTGCCCAAGGGGCCGGCCATTGCTGCGATTCGACCCGCGACCAGCCCGACCGCTTCAGGTCTGCTGCGCGTTGAGCGGACATCGACTCAGGCTTACTTGCGCCTGGCCCAGCCAAGTGTCCTGCGAAGCAATCCGGATTACGTCGCGCTGCAGACAGCCATGCTGGTTTTCAGCAAACGACTGACCAATGAACTGCGAGAACGCCGAGGCTTGACCTATCACGTTGAGGCCGAACTCTCAGCCCTTCAGGCACAAGGGCTTCTCTCCATCGAAATACAGACCAGACCCGAGCAGGCCGATGCGGTGCTGGCCCACATCGAGACAATGTTCAGCGACTTTCTCAACCACGGGCCGACCCAACGGGAACTTGAAGACAGCCAACAGCAACTGATTGGTAGCGCGCCGTTGAACAGCGCAACCAATGCGCAGATCTTGAGACAGTTGTACGCCATCAGCACACAAAATCTGCCGCTGGACCTGGATTTTGACGCGCAAGCGGCTTCGAAGCTGAACCTCACATCAATCAAGAGTGCACTCAACCGGCATTACCACTCTGGACAATGGCAGGCGGTCATCCTGGGGCCAAAGGCCGATCAACAACCGCTGCCCGAGCCGAGCGAAAGCGCAACCAATGCCATGTGTCGCGTGCCTGGTGAGATTGTGGCAAGTTAGACTGCCAGGGTGACGCGGTCGCGGCGCTGTCCCGCCGCGTCTTCCGGCAGACTCATGAACACATCCACCGAGAATGACTGTGCAACCGCACCCCGCACTGGCCTCACCGCCCTCCTTCACCCCCGCCTTCGGCATCGGCAACCCGCACCTGCAAACCTTGTGGGGGCCGCTGTGGCGTAAAACCGTGCACATCGACCGCGACCGCGAACGCCTGTGGCTCGAAGACGGTGATTTTCTCGATCTCGACTGGTACGGCCCGCACAGCGCCGAAGCGCCGTTGGTGCTGGTACTGCACGGGCTGACCGGTTCATCGAATTCGCCCTACGTGGCCGGCATGCAAAAAGCCTTGGCTGATCGGGGCTGGGCCAGCGTCGCGCTGAACTGGCGCGGCTGCTCGGGCGAACCCAATCTATTGCCGCGCAGCTACCATTCCGGCGCCAGCGAAGATCTGGCCGAAACCATCAAACATCTGCGGGCCAAGCGGCCACTCGCGCCGCTCTATGCGGTCGGTTATTCCCTGGGTGGCAATGTCCTGCTCAAGCACCTGGGTGAAACCGGCAGTGACAGCGGCGTACTTGGCGCGGTGGCCGTGTCAGTGCCGTTCCGACTGGACCAGTGCGCCGACCGGATCGGCCAGGGTTTTTCCAAGGTCTACCAGGCGCACTTCATGCGCGAAATGCTGGCCTACATCAAGAACAAGCAGCGCCAGTTCCAGCATGACGGCCGGGAAGACGGCCTGGCGGCACTGGCCGCGCTCGGTTCATTGGAAAACATGCGCACGTTCTGGGATTTCGACGGCCGGGTGACCGCGCCACTGAACGGTTTCGTGGATGCCGAGGATTACTACCGCCGCGCATCGAGTCGCTACTTTCTCGGGGAGATTCGCACACCGACCCTGATCATTCAGGCGGCCGACGATCCCTTCGTCTTCCCCCACAGCCTGCCGCAAGCCGATGAGTTATCGGCCTGCACGCAATTCGAACTGCAGGCCAAGGGCGGACACGTCGGGTTCGTCGACGGCTCGGTCAGGCAACCGGGTTACTACCTGGAACGACGCATCCCCCAGTGGCTGGCCAACGCAGGCCGGGCGTAGGCATACGAAGGGGGCTGCGAGCGTATCGATGCTTTGTTCTTCACTCGCCTACTGCGATGCCCCGCGCAGGATCATTGATCCACTCGCTCCAAGAACCGGCGTACAACGCACCCAGCGGATACCCCGCCAGGCACAATGCGAACAGGTTATGGCAAGCCGTCACACCGGAACCGCAGTACGCCACCAGATCGTTCGGCGAACGGTCGGCAAGTTTTGCGGCGAAGCGCTGCTTGAGCTGATCAGCCGGCAGAAACCGCCCATCCGCGCCGAGGTTGTCGGTAAACGCCGCACATTGTGCACCGGGAATGTGCCCGGCGACCGGATCGATCGGTTCCATTTCACCCTTGAAGCGCGGCAGTGCGCGGGCATCGAGCAAGGTCAATTGCGGTTGCGCGAGACGCTTTTGCAATTGTTCGGCACTGAGCAGCAACGAAGCATCCGGGGCGCCACTGAACGTGCCGCGAGTGATCGAGGACGCATCCAGACTCAGCGGCAAACCCGCCGCGTGCCAAGCCTTTAGCCCGCCATCGAGGATGAACACGCCGTCACGCTTGCCCAGCCAGGCCAGCAACCACCAGGCGCGAGCCGCGAAGGCGCCCGGGCCGTCGTCGTACAAAACCACTTCACTGTCATTGTTGATGCCCCAGGCTTGCAGGCGCTCGATCAGTTCGACCGGCTCTGGCAGCGGATGACGCCCGGTCACGCCCTTGACCACTTTCCCGCTGAGGTCACGCTCGAGATCAGCAAAGCTCGACCCGTTGATGTGGCCCTCGGCATAGCTGCGCTGCCCGTAATCCGGGTCTTCAAGGGCAAAGCGACAATCCAGAATCACCAACCCCGGCTGGTCCTTTTTCAAGTCCAGCGCTTGTGGGCTGATCAGTTGCGCGATGGGCATAGCGGGCTCCTGTGATTAAACGCAATTCAATCCTGCTGCACGCGCTGGCTCAAACCTCTTCCAGCGCCTGAGCCAACGGCACGTAAAACTCTTCAAACAAGGCGTTGACCGCTTCGCGCGCCTCATCCGTGACGAATCCGGCTTCCAGTACCAGTACCTGATACACGCCGCGCTTGATCGCCTGCTCGCTCAGATGACTGGAATTTTCCCGCGTGGTGCACAGAAAGCGCACCCAGGAAGTGAGGATGATCCAGGCATTGAGGGTCAGGGACTCGATCTGCACACGATCCATCTTCAAGATGCCAGCGGCAACGAAACCTTCGTAGATCGCCATGCCCTGAATCACGCAGCGCTGGGAAAAGCGCCGGTAACGGGCGGCCAGTTCCGGATCGCTGTCGAGCAAATGCTCGAGGTCGCGATGCAAAAACCGATAACCCCACATCGCCGAGAGCAACTCCTTGAGATAGAAGCGCTTGTCTTCTACCGTCGCGGCGCGGCCCTGTGGCGGGCGCAGAAAGCTGTCCACCAGGGTTTCGTACTCGCTGAACAGCACGGCGATGATCGCCTGCTTGTTCGGGAAGTGGTAGTACAGGTTGCCCGGGGAAATCTCCATGTGGGCAGCAATGTGGTTGGTGCTGATGCTGCGCTCGCCCTGTTGATTGAACAGCTCCAGGCTGTTCTGCACGATGCGCTCGCTGGTTTTGATCCGTGGGGCCATGGCTTGAGCTTTAATTCAGAGTGCGTTGATGGGCATCTTACGACCTATCCGCAAGCGGATGGAACATCACTGCGCGACGAAGGCATTTGACTTTTTAGAGCATAGACTCTAAAAAGTGCCTCATTAGAATAAATCCGGAGCTGACCATGACTGCTGAAATTTCCTACCTGCAAAACCTACAGCAGCCTCTGGACGAGCTTCAGGCACTGTTCGAAGCACAACGTGCGGCGTATGCCGCCAACCCGATGCCCCCTGCCGCCCAGCGCCAACAGTGGCTCAAGGCATTGCGCGACTTGCTGAACAGCGAGCGTCAGGCCTTGATTGACGCGATCAGTCAGGACTTCAGCCATCGCAGCGCCGATGAGACCCTGCTCGCTGAATTGATGCCCAGCCTGCACGGCATCCATTACGCCAGCCAGCACCTCAAAGGCTGGATGCGTGCGTCGCGGCGCAAGGTCGGCGTTGCCTTTCAACCAGCCTCGGCCAAAGTGGTTTATCAGCCGCTGGGCGTGGTCGGGGTGATCGTGCCGTGGAATTACCCGTTGTACCTGGCGATCGGCCCGATGGTGGGTGCGCTGTCGGCGGGTAACCGGGTGATGCTCAAGCTCAGCGAATCCACCCCGGCCACCGGTTTGCTGATGAAGCAGTTGTTGGCGCGGATCTTCCCCGAAGACCTGGTCTGCGTCGTGCTGGGCGAGGCCGATATCGGCGTGGCATTTTCCCGCCTGCGTTTCGATCACCTGTTGTTCACTGGCGCCACCAGCATCGGTAAGCACGTGATGCGCGCGGCGGCGGAGAACCTGACACCGGTGACGCTGGAACTGGGTGGCAAGTCTCCGGCCATTGTGTCCCACGATGTGCCGCTCAAGGACGCCGCCGAACGCATCGCGTTCGGCAAGACCCTCAATGCCGGACAGACCTGCGTGGCTCCGGACTACGTGCTGGTGCCGGAGGATCGTGTCGGTGGCTTCGTTGAAGCCTATCGCTCGGCTGTGCGCGGGTTTTATCCGACGCTGACTGACAACCCGGACTACACGGCAATCATCAATGATCGACAACTGGCTCGGCTCAATGGCTACGTCAGCGATGCCACCAGCAAGGGTGCGTTGCTGATTCCTCTGTTCGAGCAAAGCCAGGGCCGTCGCATGGGCCATAGCCTGTTGCTCAACGTCAGCGATGACATGACCGTGATGCAGGACGAAATCTTCGGCCCGCTGCTGCCGATCGTCCCGTATCGGGATCTCGATCAGGCGTTTGCCTACATCAACCAACGCCCTCGCCCGCTGGCGCTGTATTACTTCGGCTACGACAAGCGCGAGCAAAACCGCGTGCTGCACGAGACCCACTCCGGTGGCGTGTGCCTCAACGACACGCTGCTGCATGTGGCTCAGGATGACATGCCTTTCGGCGGCATCGGTGCTTCGGGCATGGGTCACTACCACGGGCACGAAGGCTTCCTCACCTTCAGCAAGGCCAAGGGTGTGCTGATCAAACAGCGCTTCAACGCGGCGAAACTGATCTATCCGCCGTACGGTAAATCCATTCAGAAACTGATCCAGAAGCTGTTTATTCGCTAACGATCGTCACCCTCGGGTAATAACAATAATGAACCCAAGCCTGTCCGATACACCCGCGCTGTCACGGCGCGGCCTGCTCAAGTTCAGCCTCGGCGCCAGCGCCTTTCTCGCCACCGCCGGATTGGGTGCCAGCCTCACGGGTTGCTCTTCGGGTGCACCGCAAAGTGGTTTCGCGGCGTTGCGCAGCGGCGATCTGCTGTTTTTGCGGGCCTTGCTTCCGGTAATGCTCGACGGTGCGGTGACCGCCGAACGCATGCCGGCTGCGGTCGATGGCACTTTGAAAAGTCTGGACTACAACCTCGATCACTTGTCGCCGCAAATGCTCAAGCTGACCCGGCAACTGTTCGATGTGCTGGGCATGGCTGTCACACGCGGTCCGTTGACCGGGATCTGGGGCAGCTGGGAAAACGCCAGTGCCGACGATATCCGGCACTTCCTCGATCGCTGGGAAAACAGCTCGCTGAACTTGCTGCGCATGGGACACAGCTCTTTGCTGCAACTGGTGATGAT
>NZ_RCNW01000388.1:0-194318 GCF_004307605.1 Pseudomonas sp. Sample_24 | reverse complement strand
TGGTCAAGGAAAGCGTCAACCGCGCCTTTGAAGTGAGCCTGTCCGAAGGCGTGCGTTTTGAGCGTCGGGTGTTCCATGCGGCGTTTGCGACGCAGGATCAGAAGGAAGGGATGGCGGCGTTCATTGCCAAGCGTGAGGCTGAGTTCGTCGGTAAGTAATGCGGCGTTCTTGCTGACGTCATCGCTGGCAAGCCAGCTCCCACATGATGTAGCACCGATCGTTCCCACGTTCTGCGTGGGAATGCCGACCGGGACGCTCCGCGTTCCTTCGCAAGCGCGACGCAGAGCGTCACCGGATGCATTCCCACGCAGAGCGTGGGAACGATCATCAGGACTTCACACCAAGTAATTCTTCAGTTCGCGGGCGATGACCATCCGCTGAATCTCGCTCGACCCTTCATAGATCTGCGTGATTCGCGCATCCCGGTAATACTTCTCGACCGGGTAATCCTCCAGATAGCCATAGCCGCCGTGAATCTGAATCGCTGACGAACAGACTTTCTCGGCCATTTCCGAAGCAAACAGCTTGGCTTGCGAAGCCTCGGACAGACAAGGCTTGCCCGCGGTGCGCAGGCGAGCGGCATGCAGGATCATCAACCGAGCGGCATTGAGTTGCATGTGCATGTCCGCCAGCAAGTTGGCGATGCTCTGGTGCTCAATGATCGGCTTGTCGAACTGCACACGGTCGCGGGCGTAAGCCAGGGCCGCTTCAAAGGCGGCGCGGGCGATGCCCAGCGCTTGGGCGGCAATGCCGATGCGGCCGCCTTCAAGGTTGGACAGGGCGATGGCCAGGCCTTTGCCGCGCTCACCCAGCAGGTTGGCTTCGGGGATGGTGCAGTTATTGAGCGTGACGGCGCAGGTGTCGGACGCGCGAATGCCCATTTTGTGCTCGGTGCGGTCGACGATAAAACCGGCGGTGTCAGTCGGCACCAGGAATGCCGAAATGCCGCGCTTGCCCAGATCCGGATCGGTCACCGCAAACACGATCGCCAGTTTGGCCCGTTTGCCGTTGCTGACGAATTGCTTGGCGCCGTTGATTACCCAATGGCCATCGCGCAGTTCGGCACGGGTGCGCAGGTTGTGCGCTTCGGAGCCAGCCTGGGGTTCGGTGAGGCAAAAGCAGCCGATAGTCTGGCCGCTGGCCAGATCCGCCAGCCAGGTTTGCTTCTGTTGTTCAGTGCCGTAGTTGAGCACCGGCCCGCAGCCCACCGAGTTGTGGATGCTCATGAAGGCGCCGGTAGCGCCGTCGCCGGCAGAGATTTCTTCTACCGCCAACGCATAAGCCACGTAGTCGACATAGGTGCCACCCCATTCCTCGGGGACCACCATGCCGAGCAGGCCCAATTCACCCATTTTCGCGACCAGACCGTCATCGATCCAGCCGGCCTTTTCCCAGGCTTGTGCGTGAGGCGCGATTTCACCACGGGTAAAATCCCGGGCCATGTCGCGGATCATGACTTGCTCTTCTGTCAGTTCGAGATCGTGCATGGCTCAGCTCCCGCTCTCATCAAAACCGTTGAAGAAACTCGCCACGTGTTCGGCGTCCAGCGCCTGCAAGGTGGGCGGGTTCCAGCGCGGATTCTTGTCTTTGTCGATCAGCAAGGCGCGCACGCCTTCGATCAGGTCGCCGCGCTCGAACCACTGGCGGTCCAGGTGCAGCTCAAGGGCGAAGCATTGTTCGAGGCTCAGGCGGCGACCCCGCCGCAGCATTTCCAGGGTCACGCCCATGGCCAGCGGCGAGCGTGTCTGCAGCAGGTCGGCGGTGGCGGTGGCCCACTCGTGGCTATCAGCGACCGTTACTTCGCGCATTTGCTCAACCATACTCGGCACGTCGGGCAGGGCGAAGAAATGGTCGATGGCCGGGCGTAAAGTTGCCAATGGCGCATCTGGCAATTGTTGCACGGCGAGTTTCGCCAGCAGGCCCTGGAGGTCTTTGAGTGGGGTGTCGCGCCACTCCAGCTGATCGAGTTTTTCATCCAGCGTGGTCAGTTTGCTGCTGTCCAGATACCAGTCGGCCAAACCGCAATACAGCGCATCGGCAGCCCGGATCTGCACGCCGCTGACCCCCAGGTAAATCCCCAGTTCGCCGGGAATGCGCGGCAGGAAGTAACTGCCGCCGACGTCCGGGAAATAACCGATACCGACTTCTGGCATCGCCAGGCGGCTTTTCTCGGTGACCACTCGCAGATCGGCGCCTTGCACCAGGCCCATGCCGCCACCGAGGACGAAACCGTCCATCAAGGCCAGCACGGGTTTGCGGTAATGGTGAATCGCCAGGTCGAGGGCGTACTCCTCAACGAAGAATTCTTCGTGCAGGGTGTCGCCGTTCTTGAAGCTGTCGTACAGCGAACGAATGTCGCCACCGGCACAGAAAGCTTTTTCGCCGGCACCGCGAAGAACCACCGCATGCACCTGCGGATCACCGGCCCAGGCATCGAGCTGGCGGTGCAGGTTGCGCACCATGTCCAGGGTGATGGCATTGAGGCCTGCGGGGCGGTTGAGGGTCAGATGGCCGATATGGTTGCGTACTTCGGCCAGCACTTCATTTTGCATGGCTTCCATGGACTGCGGTCCATTCGATGTAACCTGAGCAGTCATCACTAACTCCCTGCTTTTATTGTTCTTTATTAGAGAAGCTCGCGCGCGAGCGATGCAAGATCGTAACAGTGCAAATTTGTGATGTACAACTGGGATATGTGCAGGTTTTATCTGCACAAATGCATGGAGAGAACGCAATACCCTGCAGGAGCGAGCCTGCTCGCGATGAGGCCCTGCCAGTCAACATCGATGCTCAATGGCAGACCGCTTTCGCGAGCAGGCTCGCTCCTGCAGGGATCTCATCAGGCGCTACGGCTCAACACCTCACCAATACTGCGCCGCTTGGCATGCAGTTCACTGGCATGGATCAGCTGTTCGAGGTCTTCGGGGGTGACGTCGAAGAACGCTTCCATCTCGGCCAGGGCCAGTTTCAAGTCCTGGGCGGTAATGGCTTGGGTCTCCACGGGCGTGTGATCAGCAGGAATCACTGCCACGGGCTCGGCGGCACGCTTGGGGTAACGGATACGGGTGAGGTTGTTGTAGGCCAGGGCGCTGAGCAACATGATCGACGCGCCGAGCATCACCGGACCCAGCGCTTTCCAGTCCATGGCAATGGTTGCCGGATCGGCCAGAACCAGGGTCAGCGCCAATGCGCCGGCGGGTGGATGCAGGCAACGCAGCCAGCACATCAGGATCAACGCCATGCCGGCCGCCAGACAGGCGCTGCCCAATGTCCGCCCCAGCACATGAGCGACCAGCAGCGATATCACACCCGCGCTCAGATAACCGCCGATGATCGACCACGGCTGGGCCAATGCACCGGAAGAAACGGCGAACAGCAACACCGCCGATGCGCCCAGCGGCCCGATCAGATGTTGCGCCACTTCGATGCCAAACACCTGACCACACAGCCAAACGCTGAGCAGCGTTCCCAAGGCCATGCCGATGGCAGCACGACTCCATTCCGTTGGGCGGGTGTTGATGGCGGCAGGCAACCAGCGAGCGAACATGATGTGGTGGTTTCCAATAACAAAATTCGAGGAAAAAAAAAGGCTTATCTGGGATAGCCAGAAAGCCCTTGAAGTTGTTCCAACTATTGGGGGAGGAACGCCGACAGTGTGCCGATCATTACTGATGCTGACAAATTCATATTAATGAAGCTTCAGTTCATTAATTCTGATGTAAAGCGACGCGCCGACCAAGTATGAAACACAGGAATTGCACCCCACCGCCAGGACAGTGGCCTTTATCGGCGATATTTGACTTTATCGGCCATGACCGGCAGCGTAACGGCCCTCTTTGTCTGCACACCGTTTGTAGCGATTTCTTTTATCAAGGCCGTTTCGTTTGACTGACTTACCTGTTGCTGATTCAAGTACGCCCAAGACCAACCCGCTGACTCTCTATCTGGCGCGATTGGCGCCCTCCAGCCAACTGACCATGCGCTATGTGTTGCAGGACGCCGCCGATCGCCTGGGCTTCGATGAAGTGAACATCGAAGAGATTCCCTGGCACAACCTGCAACCCGAAGACGTCATTGCCCTGGTCGCGACGCTGCGCACCGATGGGTACGCACCGAACACCTCTTCGCTGTACGTCAATGCCGTGCGCGGGGTGATGAACGAGGCTTGGCGCATGAGCCTGATCAGTCAGGAACATCTGCTGAAGATGCGTTCGGTCAAGGGCATTGCCGGCACGCGCCTGTCCCAGGGCCGCAATCTGCGGCGCACGCTGATTCAGGAACTGATGGAAGTCTGCGCCGCCGATCCCCGGCCGCAGGGCCTGCGGGACGCGGCGATCATCGGGATTTTATACGGCTCGGGCATGCGCAAGTCGGAATCGGTCAACCTCGACCTGAACCAGGTCGACTTCGCAGAGCGCAGCCTGCGGGTGACGGCCAAGGGCAACAAGCAATTGATCAAGTACGCCCCAGCGTGGGCTTTCGCTAAACTGGACGCCTGGCTGGAGCTGCGTCGCTCGATGCTCAAGGAAGGCGAACAGGATGACCCGTTCCTGTTCAATCGAATCCGTCGCGGCAGCCATATCACCCGCGAACGCATCACCAAACATGCGATTTACTACATCGCCAGGCAGCGCGGAACGCAAGTCGGGGTGAAAATCATGCCCCATGATTTCCGCCGCTCGTTCATTACTCGGGTGATTGAAGAGCACGATCTGTCGATCGCCCAGAAGCTCGCTCATCACAGCAACATCCAGACCACCGCCAACTACGATGTTCGCGATGACAACGAGCGGCGGCGGGCGGTGGATCGCTTCGATCTGTGAGCCCTCAGCTCAGTACGTGAGCATGGCCGATGGTCGAGATGTGAACGGCGCTGCCGGCCGGTGGGGCGTACATGCCCGAGCTGCGCACCAGCAATGATCGGCCGGGTTGTTCGCTGGTGATCAATGGCTGCAACTGCACTGTCAGCGTGCAGGTGTTGCCGCTGAAATCCCGGTCGGTGACCACCGCACGGCATCCGGAAATTTCCGTGTCGCTGGGCAGCAGGCTGGCCACTTGCAATTGCTCGGGCCGCAGCATGATTTGCGCCGTGCTGTTGTTGCGGTGATTGTTGACCGGAATTCGCCCCAGATCGCAGTGTGCCCAACCGGCTTCGATGCGTGCCGGCATGACCACGGCATCACCGAGAAAAAGCGCGGTCTGCTCGTCTTCGGGATAGCGGTAAAGATCCAGTGGATGCCCCGACTGTACCAGGCGACCGTTACGCATCACCGCCAATTGATCGGCAAAGGACAGGGCTTCGCTCTGGTCGTGGGTGACCAGGATCGTGGTCACGCCGGCATCGTCGAGCAAGCGCGCGACCATCTTGCGCATGGCCGAACGCAATCCGGTATCCAGCGCGGAAAAGGGTTCATCCAGCAACATCAGCCGAGGCTGTTGCGCCAGTGCCCGTGCCAGGGCTACCCGTTGCTGCTGACCACCGGACAACTCGTGGGGCCAGCGTTCGGCCATGCGCGAGTCCAGGGCCACGCTGTCCATCAACTGCGCCACGCGCTGCTGTTTTTCATTGCCCTTGGTCGACAAGCCAAAGCCGATATTGGCCGCCACCGTCATGTGCGGGAACAGTGCGCCGTCCTGGGGAACATAGCCAATCAGGCGTTGATGCGCCGGTACCTCGTGGGTGCTGTCGACCAGGGTCTGACCGTTCAGCGACAGGCGTCCGCTGTCAGGAAATTCGAAACCGGCGATCATGCGCAGCAAGGTGGTCTTGCCAGAGCCCGAAGGGCCGACAATCACCGTGCGACTGCCGCTGGGCACGGACAGGCTGACGTCGTCCAGCGCACGATAGGCACCGTAGGTTTTGTTCAGGGAATGCAGTTCAAGCGTGTTCATCGGCCAGCCGTTTTTTTCGATTGGTGATAAAGAAGTCCGGTCAACGGTAGCGACAGCACAATCATCAGCAACGCGTACGGCGCCGCGGCAGCGTAGTCGATTTCGCTGGTCATGGCCCAGAACCCGGTGGCCAATGTGCGTGTGCCGTTGGGGGCGAGCAGCAGGGTAGCGGTCAATTCGTTGGTGATCGCCAGAAAAACCAGTGCTGCCCCGGCGGCGGCACCCGGTGCCGCCAGCCGCAAGGTAATCAGCCACAGCGCGCGGGCAGGGGAGCGGCCGAGGCTGCGGGCGATATTTTCCAGTTCCACCGGCGCCTGGGCGATGCCGGCACGCAGGCTCACCAACGCGCGGGGCAGGAACATCAACAGATAAGCCAGCAGCACGGTGATGGTGGTCTGATAGATCGGCCGTGCGAAATGGATGGTGACGGTCACCAATGCCAGTGCAACGACAATGCCCGGCAATGAGCTGGTGATGTAGTTGCAGCTTTCGAGGACGCGTTGCATTCGTCCGGGATAGCGAATCGACAGCCAGGCAATCGGGATCGCAGCGCACGTGGTCAGGGCTGCGCCGCCGACGCCGAACAACAGGGTCTGCTCCAGTGCCGGCAGCAGTTCGGCCATGTCCCACACTTGCGAGCCTCCAGCAATCAGCCAGTTGCCCAACGTCAGCAACGGCACGCCCAATGCCAGCAGGCAGGTAACCCCCTGCAAAGCCAATCCGAGTGCAGTTGACGACGTGCGCAGGCAAACGATCCGCTGCTCACGGGCACTGCCCGAGCCGACACGAGCATAGCGCGCGGTGCCACGCGCTGCCGACTCAGCGGTGAGCATCGCCAGGCAACACAACGCAAGCACGCTGGCCAGCATGTGGGCAGCAGGCCCGTTGAAGGTGGATTTGAACTGATCGAAGATCGCCGTGGTGAACGTGTCGAAGCGGATCATCGCGTACAGCCCGTACTCGGCCAACAGATGCAGCCCGACCAGCAATGCACCACCGCAGATGGCCAGGCGTAACTGCGGCAGCACCACGCGGAAGAACACCGCCAAGGGCTTGAGCCCCATTGATTCGGCCACGTCTTCGATGGCGGGATCGAGGCGGCGCAGGGTGGCGGCAACCGGCAGGTACAGGAACGGGAAATAGGCGATGACCGAGACCAGCACCCCGGCAAACAATCCGTGAATCGGCGGCACCAGGCTGACCCAGGCATAACTGTGGACGAAAGCCGGCACCGCCAACGGGGCCGTGGCCAGTAATGACCACCAGCGGCGCCCCGGCAGATTGGTGCGTTCTGTCAGCCAGGCCAGCGTGACCCCGAGCGCCACGCACAGGGGAATGGTCAGCAACACCAGCAACACGGTGTTAACCAGCAATTCGCCCACCCGCGGCCGGAAAACCAGGGTGACCACCGTAGACCAGCCTGTCTGCAAGGACACGCCGATGACATAGGCAATCGGCAGCAACGCCAATAACGAAACCAGCACCGACAAACCGATCACCCACGGGCCGCCACGGCTCGCGAACGTGCCGCGAGATCGTCGGCGCAGATTGGCGGGAACGGCGTCAGTCACTCCCGCCGGCAGGGTTTCAGGTATCAATTAGAGCAGTCCCGCCTGAGTCATCAGTTCCACGGCTTTTTTGCTGTCAAGTTTCGAAGCATCGACAGTTGGCGCATCGAGCTGCTGCAAAGGCATCAATTTCGGGTTGGATTGAGCGTTCTTGCCCACGGCGTATTCAAACGATTTGCCGTCCTTGAGGATGGCCTGGCCGTCCTGGCCGGTGATCCATTTGAGGAACGCCTGGGCTTGTTCCTTGTGCTTGCTCGACGCCAGGACGCCGCCGCCGGAAATGCTGACAAAAGCACCGGGATCCTTGTGTTTGAAGTAGTGCAGGGCGGTGTTCTTGCTGTTTTCGCCGGTCTTGGCCTGGTCGACGAAGCTGTAATAGTGATAGATCACGCCGCTGTCGATCTGCCCCGCATTCACCGCTTTGAGCACCGAACTGTTGCCCCGATACGCGGTGAAATTGGTTTTCATCGCCTTGAGCCATTCGAGGGTTGCGGCTTCGCCTTTTTGTTCCAGCATCGCGGCGACAATCGCCTGGAAGTCGGCGCCGCCCGGTGAAGCGCCCCAGCGACCTTTCCAGGCCGGGGCGGCCAAATCCATGATCGATTTGGGCAGGTCGGCGTTCGGCAGTTTGCTCGGGTTATAGACGAACACGGTTGAACGCGCGGCGACTCCGATCCATTTGCCATGGGCTGGACGGTAAGCGGCGTCGACTTGTTCAAGCGTGGCTTTGTCGACGGGGGCGAACAAACCGGCGTTATCGACCAGCACCATGGCCGGCGAGTTCTCGGTCAGAAACACATCGGCCGGTGAATCGGCGCCTTCCTGGACGATCTGATTGCCCATCTCGGTGTCATCGCCGTTGCGCAGGGTCACCGGAATTCCGGTTTCCTGAGTAAACCCTTCAACCCAGGCCTTCGTCAGACTTTCGTGCTGCGCGTTGTAAACCACGATGCCGACGGAATCGGCTGCGTATACATGACCTGCGCTGACAAGAGCGCTGGCGAGCAAGGCTTTTTTCAGAAAAGACGGGACGCGGAAAATCATGCTTTAGCAGCTCCTTTTAATATTTTTCGAGCAAACAGATTCGACAAGATAGACGTCGATTATTGTAGATCAATAGGAATCATTTGCATGTTTGCGGCGCGGCAAATGTAATGCCTGAAATGAGAAAAATTCGTCAACTCATGGGTTTGATGGACAACCTTTTTGTGACCCGGAGGCAGCCTGGCTGATCACCGCGGCCAAGCGTTTGACGTTGTTTTGCTGAGCGGCTACCAACTCATCGATGGACGAACCGGAAGGCGTCTGCAAAGTGCTGCGACAACTCAACAGGGTGTTTTCATCGCCATTGGCGCCCCGCAGGCGCCACTTCACATCGATCAGCCCATACTGACCCGGAATCGAATCGAAGCGTTGCACCTCCAGCCTCACCGATATTCTGCGTTGCGGGTTGTTGTTGACCATCTGGTCGAGCAGGGCGCTGCGCAATTCATCCACCAGGCTGGCGCCCCACCATTGGGTTTCAAGAATGGCCATGCCAGTATTGCCTTCGCGCACCACGATCTGTGGACGATCCACTTGCGGCGGCACGGTAAGACCTTCGATCTGGATGTCCGTCGTGGCCCTGGTATTGCCGGACAGTTGCGCCGGCGTCAGGGTGTGAAACTGGATCGGATCGCTGCGGCAGGCGGTGAGCAAAGACAACGCGACGACCAGGGTCATTTTCATTGGAAAAGCCATGGGTGTTACTCCTGTAGTCATTTGCTCGGTGGTCCTTGCAGATCAATGGGGGCGGCGTTGTTCGGGCGGCCACGAATCAGCGATTCCGGATGGCGACCCAGATAATCAGTGAGGTCGCGCAAGGACCGCGACGTACGTCCGAGTTCTTCCAGGGTCTGGCCCAGTTGCTCGCGTTGCGGCGAATCATCGGCCAGGGTCGAGTTGGCCGATTTCAGCGTCGTTTCGGCGGACTGCAGCGTCTTGCTGACGGTCGACAAGGTGGTTTGAACCCCTGGCAATGTCTTGCTGTTGAACTGCCCCAGGGTTTTGCGCAATTCCACCAGATTGCCGTCCAGGTTGCCGGCAATGCTCTCCACCGGCAGTTTGTTGATCTTGTCGACCATGGCTTCGAGTTTTTCCTGCAATTGCTCCAGGCTACCCGGAACGGTCGGGATGGTGACCGGGCGGGCCGTGGGATCGAATGCCACTTTTTCCGCTTTGGGGTAGAAGTCCAGGGCGATGTACAATTGACCGGTCAACAGGTTGCCGGTGCGCGCCTGCGCACGCAGGCCGTTCTCGATGAACGTACCCATCAGGCGCACACCGGCGGCTTCGTCGTTGGGGTCGTGCTTGAGCGCAGTGAGCATTTTTATGTGTGCCTGGCCCAGACGCTGTGGGTAGATCACGATGCCGACATTGAGTGGGAAGGTGCGTTTCTTGGCATCGAAATCCAGATTGACGGAGACCACTCTGCCGAATTCAATACCGAGAAATTCCACCGGCGCATCGACCTTGAGCCCACGCAGTGCCTGATCGAAGCGCAAGGCCAGGTATTGCGGCTTGCCGCTGGGTGGGGCTAGGGCGGTTTGCTGGTCGTCGAACAGCTCGTAGGCATACTGCTCGGGGGCGGGCTTGTCATTGGGGCTGTATTCAGGTGCGCGGAAGGCAATGCCGCCGACCAGAATCGAGGACAAGGATTCGGTCTTCACCGCAAAACCGTTGGCTCCGACGTTCACGTCAATCCCGCTGGCGTTCCAGAATCGGGTGTTCTCGGTGACGTATTGATCGTTGGGCGAGTGGATGAACAGTTCGATGTTCACGCCTTTTCCGTCCGGATCCAGCGCGTAGGCCACCACCTGGCCGACCGGAATCTTGCGGTAGTAGACCGGGGAGCCGATATCCAGCGAGCCCAGGTCCTGGGTGTGCAGAGTGAAGCGTTTACCTGGCTCGCCGTAGGTGATCGGTGGCGGGTTTTCCAGGCCAGTGAAGTTTTTTGCACGTTTCTTGGCCTGGCCGATATCGGCACCGATGTAATCCCCGGACAGCAACGTATCGATCCCTGACACCCCGCCCGCTCCGATACGCGGTCTGACCACCCAGAACTGCGAGTCCTCGCGGGTGAAGCTCTCGGCCTGCTTGGCCAGTTTGATGGTGGCGTTGACGCTTTTCTGATCGTTGCTCAGTTCTACATCCGAGACGTGACCGATCACCACGTTGCGGTATTTGACCTCGGTCTTGTTGGCGGTCAGGCCGCTACCGGTCTTGAAGGTGACAACGATGGTCGGTCCCTCCTGAAGGATACTGTGCACCACCAGCGAAATACCCACCAGCACTGCGACGATCGGCACGATCCACACCAGCGAAATGCTGAAACGCCGGGTTTTTATCGGGGCCTGCCCTGGGGCACGTGATTCGTCAGTGATTTGCGACTGCATCCGTGACCTCCTGATTGTGAGGAACTTTCCTTGCGTTATCCCAAATCAAACGCGGGTCGAAACTCATCGCCGACAGCATCGTAAATACCACCACCAGACCAAAGAAAAGAATGCCCGGGCGCGGTTCTATATCGGCCAGGGCTTGAAATTTCACCAGCGACGCCACCAGGGCCACCACGATCACATCGAGCATCGACCAGTAACCGATGACTTCGACGAAACGAAACAGCTTCGACCGCTCCTTGCGCGCCCAGTCGCTGTCACGCTGCACGGTGATCAACAGCAATGTGATTGCGCCGAACTTGACGCCCGGCACGGCGATACTGGCGATGAAAATGATCAGCGCAATGTCCCAGGCGCCAGCTTCCCAGAACTCCAGGACGCCGCTCATGATCGTGCTGTCGGCGCCGTTGCCGACCATTTTTGTATTCATCACCGGCAGCAGATTGGCCGGGATGTAAAACACCAGGGCCGCAATCATGAAAGCCCAGGTCCGGGTCAACGAGTTGGTTTTGCGGCGATGCAGCGGGGCGCCGCAACGTTCGCATTCGTGGGGGTTGTCGGACACGTCGCACGCCAGGCCGCAGGTGTGGCACAGGCAAAGATTGAGGTCGTCGGCAACCGGAGGGGTGGTCATTGGATGTCCCATAGTTCGCGGATATCACGGCCGGCAATACGGATCATCATCAGGCTGAGGATGGCCAAGGCAAACAAACCGATGCCGGGTAGCACGTCCAGCAGCCCGGCGAGTTTGATCACCGCGACCATGGCTCCGAGCAGACACACTTCCAGCATGCTCCAGGGCCTGAGGGTTTCCAGCCAGCGCATGCAGAACTTGAACGCCGGTGAGCGTCTGTTGCCCAGTGCAAAACTCAAGACCCAGATCAGCAGCAGCAGCTGGATGATGGGCGCGATGATCATCGCGATCGCTGCCACCAGGGCGATGAATGTGATGGGGCCCAGACTCAGGGCCAGGACCGAATCCCAGAGCGTCGCGCTGTTCTTCAGCCCTTTGAGGCTGATGCTCATGACGGGATAGAAGTTAGCGAAAATCCATAACATCAATGCGGTGAAGGTCAACGCAAGACGCTGCTCTACCGTAAGGCCGTTATAGCGCTGAAGCACGCCGCCGCAGCGCGTACACAGGGTTTTCTGATGTTTGGCGAGCGTCGTTTTTTCGTACACGCAATCACAGTGCTCGCAAATGATCAGTTGATCAGTAGATGCCATGGGCCAGGCTCGACAGAGAGCGGGAAAGAATGAGCACACCCTTAATATAGAAGCGACTTGCAATTGAGCAAATTGAAAGGCTGCACAACGGCATGGATAGACGGGGAAGGGCGTAGAACGGTTATGGGAGCGAACGGATTCGCTCCCACCGGGAAGCTCGCCAGGCCGGGTGGATCAGCCCAGCATTTCGCGCATCCGATACCAGAGCATGCCGAGCGCCAGCAACGGGGAGCGCAGGGCGCGGCCGCCGGGGAAGGTCATGTGTGGCACGGCGCTGAACACGTCGAAACCTTTGCTGTGGCCCGCATGGATCGCTTCGCCCAGCAGTTTCGCGCACCAGTGGGTGACGTTCAGGCCATGACCGGAATAACCCTGGGCATAGAACACATTCGGGCGCTGATTCAAACGGCCGACCTGCGGGAAACGATTGGCAGTGATGCCGATCATGCCGCCCCACTGGTAATCGATGCGCACGTGCGCCAGTTGCGGGAACACCTTGAGCATCTGTGGGCGCATATAGGCGGCGATATCTGCCGGATCGCGCCCGGAATAGTGGCAGGCACCGCCGAACAGCAGGCGTCGGTCTGCCGAGAGCCGGTAGTAATCCAGGCCAACCTTTTGGTCGCACAGCGCCAGATTGTGCGGGATCAGTTGCCGGGCCGCGTCTTCGGGCAACGGTTCGGTGGCGATGATGTAGCTGCCGGCCGCAAGCACTTTGCCGCTCAGTTTCGGCTCCAGTTCTTCAAGGTGCGCATTGCAGGCAAGCACCAGACTGCTGGCACGCACCGTACCCCTGGCACAGCGAACCTGCACGGTGCTGCCATGGATCAGCTGCAGCACCGGGCTCTGCTCGAAGATTTGCACGCCAAGGGATTGCGCGAGCCTCGCTTCACCCAGCACCAGATTCAACGGGTGCAGGTGACCTGAGCCCATGTCGATCAATCCGCCGGCATACACGCCCGAATCAACCACGTGCTGACGAATCTGACCGGGCTCGATCAGGCGGGTTTCGTGGGCGTATGCCGATGCCTTGAGGTGTGCGTATTCAGCCTTCAATCCGGCAAACTGCGCCGGGGTGTTGGCCAATTCGCAGAAACCCCAGCGTAGGTCGCAGTCGATGCCGTGCTCACGGATGCGATTACCCACCACTTGCACCGACTCCGTCCCGGCGTGCTCCAAATAGCGCACACCTTCGGCGCCGATATGTTTGGCGAAGCCACTGACGTCGTGGCCGATGCCGCGGATCAATTGCCCGCCATTGCGTCCGCTGGCACCCCAGCCAATCCGGCGCGCCTCCAGCACAATCACCGAAAGGCCGCGCTGTGCCAGTTCGATGGCGGTGTTGATACCGGTGAAACCAGCGCCGATCACGCAAACGTCGGCTTCCAGGTCGGCAGTCAGCTCAGGACGATTTGCCATGCCGTGGGCCGAAGCGGCGTAATACGAGTGAGTATGTTCCCGGGTGTACTGGTTCATTTGTTGGACTTCACTTTGCTCCAGGAGCGGGTCATCAGGCGCATGATCGACTGCGGCGGGGTGGTGGAGATGTAGAGTTTGTCGAGCACCGCCTGAGGCGGGTAAACCTCGGGATTGTTGACCAGGTCCGGGTCCATGTACTGCTTGGCGGCCGGGTTCGGGTTGGCGTAACCGACCGAGGCACTGACTTTGGCGATCACCTGTGGGTCGAGCAGGTAGTTGATGAAGGCGTGGGCTTCTTTGGGGTTGCTGGCATCGGCGGGAATCGCCAGCAGGTCGAACCACAGGTTGGCGCCTTCCTTGGGGATGGCATACGCGATGTTGACGCCGTTGTTGGCTTCCTTGGCACGGTTGGCGGCCTGGAATACATCGCCCGAGTAGCCGAAGGCTACGCAGATGTCACCGTTGGCCAGGTCAGAGACATATTTGGACGAATGAAAATAGGTGATGTACGGACGGATGCTCAGCAGCTTGGCTTCGGCTTTTTTGAAGTCCTCGGGGTTCTCGCTGCGCGGATCCATGCCCATGTAGTTCAGCACGGCGGGGAACACTTCATCGGCCGAATCCATCATCGACACGCCGCACGCGCTGAGTTTCTTGATGTTCTCCGGTTCGAACAGCACGGCCCAGGAGTCGATCCTGTCGATGCCCAGCACAGCCTTGACCTTGTCGACGTTGTAGCCGATGCCGTTGGTGCCCCACAGGTACGGCACCGAATGCTCATTGCCCGGATCGTTTTTCTCCAGTAGTGCCAGCAGTTTCGGATCGAGGTTCTGGTAGTTCGGCAGTTGTTCGCGGTCCAGTTTGAGGAACGCTCCGGCCTTCACCTGGCGAGCGAGGAAGTGGTTGGACGGCACCACCACGTCATAGCCGGTGCGCCCGGCGAGCAATTTGCCTTCCAGGGTTTCGTTGGAGTCGAAGACGTCATAGATCACCTTGATCCCGGTTTTGGCCTGGAAGTCGGCGAGGGTGGTTTCGCCGATGTAGTCGGTCCAGTTATAGACGCTGACCTGGGGCTGAGCCTGGGCCACGGCGCTGAACAGGACCATGAGCGCGGTCGGGACCATGGATTTCAATAGACGCATATCGATACCTTCTTGGAATTATTGGATTGTTCAGGTGATTCATGGCCCCTGTGGGAGCGGGCTTGCCCGCGATGGCGGCGCATCAGTCGACAAAGATGGTGAATGTGCCGGCCTCATCGCTGGCAAGCCAGCTCCCACAGGGGAATGTTGATCGTTCCCACGTTCCGCGTGGGAATGCCTCCACGGACGCTCCGCGTTCGGCTGTTGCAGGGACGCGGAGCGTCCCGGGCTGTGTTCCCACGCAGAGCGTGGGAACGATCAACGATCATGAGAACTGGTCAGACGCTGAGCATCAGGAACTCACGCTCCCACGAACTGATCACCCGTTTGAAGTTCTCGTGCTCGGCGCGTTTGACCGCGACGTATCCGCGCACGAACTTGTCGCCCAGGTAACGGCCGATGGTTTCGCACTCTTCCATTTTGGTCAGGGCGTCTTCGATGGTGATCGGCAAACGCAGGTTACGGCGTTCATAAGCCCGGCCCTGGACGGCGGCGCTCGGCTCGACGCGCTCGACCATGCCCAGGTAACCGCACAACAAGCTGGCCGCGATGGCCAGGTACGGGTTGGCATCGGCGCCCGGCAAGCGGTTTTCCACGCGCATGGCGTCCGGGCTGGAGGTCGGTACGCGCAGGCCGACGGTGCGGTTTTCTTCGCCCCATTCGACGTTCACTGGCGCCGAGGTGTCCGGCAGGAAGCGGCGGAACGAGTTGACGTTCGGCGCAAACATCGGCAGCACTTTCGGGATGTATTTCTGCAAGCCGCCGATGTGGTGCAGGAACAGCTCGCTCATGTTGCCATCGGCGTCGGCAAAGATCGGCTTGCCGGTGGCGATATCCACCACGCTCTGGTGAATGTGCATGGCGCTGCCCGGCTCGTCGCCGACCGGTTTGGCCATGAAGGTCGCCGCCACGTTGTGCTTGAGCGCCGCTTCACGCATGGTGCGCTTGAACACGGTGATCTGGTCGGCCAGGTCCAGCGCATTGCCATGGCGGAAGTTGATTTCCATCTGCGCCGGGCCGTCTTCGTGGATCAGCGTATCGAGGTCCAGGCCCTGCAATTCGCACCAGTCATAGACGTCTTCGAACAGCGGGTCGAACTCGTTGGCGGCATCAATGGAGAACGACTGACGACCGCTTTCAGCACGACCCGAACGGCCCATCGGTGCCTTGAGCGGCAAATCCGGGTCCTCACAGCGCTGGGTCAGGTAGAACTCCATTTCCGGTGCGACAATCGGCCGCCAGCCTTTGTCGGTGTACAGCTGCAAGACTTTCTTCAGCACGTTGCGCGGCGACAGTTCGATCGGGTTGCCGAACTTGTCGAAGGTGTCGTGGATCACGATCGCGGTAGGCTCGATGGCCCATGGCACCACGTAGACTGCATCGGCGTCCGGCTTGCAGACCATGTCGATGTCGGCGGGGTCGAGCAGGTCGTAGTAGATGTCGTCGTCGACAAAGTCCCCGGTTACCGTTTGCAAAAGCACACTTTCCGGCAGGCGCATGCCTCGCTCATGCAGGAACTTGTTGGTGGGTGCAATTTTGCCGCGTGCAATGCCGGTCAGGTCGCTGACGACGCACTCGACTTCGGTAATCTTGTGATCTTTCAGCCAAGTGAACAGCTGATCGAAAGGGACATTCATAAAGACCTCGTTATTGGTTTTATTAACGCCAGGAGAGGCCGGTTTCATCCGCCGGACACTTCCCCTGTAGCGCGTTGACGTCTATCTTGGGCGAGCCTCGCGGTTCCATCTATCCACTTTAAGCAGCACAAAGTGCACCAAAAGAGTGCGCAAGGTCACCCATGACAAACGGCAATTCACTCCAGGTTCAAGCGTTCAGCACCGTCGATGTGGCCGAGCAAATCCGTGTCACGCCGGGCTGGACTCAGCATTACCAACAGATGTCACCGGGGCATTTCGCCGGTCTGGTGCGCTATCTGGATTTACAGGGCGTGGAGATCTACGAAGAGCACATGAACACCCGGGTCGAGCAGAATTTCAGTGCACCGCAGGGGGCGCTGGCGTTCTGTTTCGACCGCAGTGACAACGCGCTGTACGTGTTGAATGGTGAAAGCCGCAACATCTGGATCACCCCGGAGAACTACCAGGAAATCGCCGTGGTATTCGGTCCGGAGTTCGTGCAACGCAATCGCCTCGATGTCGCCCGGCTCGAAGGGTTGTTCATGGCGCCGCTCAACTCACAGCAGAACGCGTTGTTCTGCCGTTGGCTGAGCAGCACGCTGACGCGGCTGTCGCAGACGTTCGATCCGCCGACCCGGGAAGCGCTGACTCAGCAATTGCTGGATGACTGTCTGTTTATTCTCGACAACGCCTGCGTCTGTCTCGATCAAGGCGCGTTGCAGCGCCGGGCCGGAGAGCGGGCGATCATGAAGCGGGTAGGGGAATGGGCGGCGGACACCCCGGAAGAACACCTCAACCTGCTGGAGCTGTCCCGGGTTGCCGGTGTTTCTCTGCGCCAATTGCAGCATGCGTTCAAGGCCTATACGGGCATGGCGCCAACCCAGTGGCTGCGACTGCGGCGCCTGAACAGTGCCCGCCGCGAATTGCTCAGCCGCACGCCGACGCAAACCACCGTGGCAGAAGTGGCCATGCATTGGTCGTTCTGGCATTTGGGGCGGTTTTCCAGCAGCTACCGTGCACTGTTCAAGGAGTTGCCGAGCGACACGCTCAAGCGGGCAAGTGCCACTCAACCCATTGGACGTGGCCGGCGTTAAAACGTCGGCGGGGTGATCACCCAGATCACTACCGCATCGACTTCCCCAGGGTTGCCGTAGCGGTGCGGTTCCCGACTGGAAAAGCTGAAGCTGTCGCCTTCACTGAGCTGGAAATGACGCTCGCCGACCCACAACTCGAAACGGCCTGCCAACAGATACCCGGCTTCCTCGCCCTCGTGGCTGTAGCTTTGCTGGCTGTAGGTGCCGGGTGGAAAACGCGAGTGGAGCATTTCCAGCTGTTGATTGGGTTGCGGCGTGAGCAACTGGTCGACGATGCCATCCTCGTAATGCACGCTCAGTCGGCTGTTCTTGCGCACCACGATGCCGTCATCTTCGGGGGCGGTATTGGCTTCGCTGGCGAAGAACCACTGGATGGTCACGCCGAGGCTGCGGGCAATATTGAACAGCGCCGGGATCGACGGATAGGCCAGGTTGCGTTCCAGCTGGCTGATGTAGCCGGCGGTCAGTTCGCTCTGTTGCGCCAACGCTGCCAGGGTCATGCCCCGACGTTTGCGCAGGCCGCGAATTCGCGTGCCGAGAAAGTGCGGCTCTGCGGCGCCGGTTGCGGGCTGTGTGGTGTTGCTGTTGCTCATGGTCAAATCCGAACCGGAAGGAGTGGCGCAAACCTCTGTAGGAGCGAGCAGGCTCGCTCCTGCAGGGGCGGTGTTAGCCGTTGATGGCCCGGAGTATAAACAGGCTTAAAGCTCCCACGCGACTTTCAGACCTTCATAAATCGCTTCTTCAGCCGTGCGCGGCGCGAGGCAGTCGCCGATACGGCGAAACTCCACCAAACCTTGCAGTTCGGCACCCAGCGTGTCGACCGGTTGATGGCCCTGGCACAGTACCAGCGTGTCGATATTTTCCAGCAGCATCGGCTCACCACTGGCGGTGTGTTGCAGATACACGGTGTTGTCATCACAACCGTACAACCGGGCGTACGGAATGATCGGGATGCCCAGTTTGTGCAATTCACCGGCCAGTTGATCGCGGACATACAACGGCAGGTTTTCCCCGCAGTGGGTGCCGTTGACCGCCAGTTGCACCTGATGCCCGGCGCGGGTCAGGCGCTCGGCGATGCCGGGGCCGATCCAGTCGCAGCGCCAGTCGACCACCACTACCGAGCGGCCAATCTGCACCTCTTCGCGCAGCACTTGCCAGGCGTCCACCACCTGCAATTCGCCACCGCGTTCGAACATGGGCCAATAAGGTTCGGCGCCGGTGGCGACGATCACCATGTCCGGTTTTTCCTGCTCCACCAAGGCGCGGTTGACGCGGGTATTACGCACCACGCGCACACCGGCCAATTCCATCTCCCGTTGCAGGTTGGTGCTGGCCCCACCGAACTCGCTGCGCCGTGGCAGCAATTGCGCGAGCAATACCTGACCACCGAGTTGCGGACTGGCTTCGTACAGCGTCACTTCATGCCCACATTGTGCGGCGACGGCGGCCGCTTTCATCCCGGCCGGGCCGCCACCGGCGATCATGATCCGTTTGCGTGATTTAGCTGTTTGCCGTTCGCCAAAGATCAGCTCACGACCGGTTTCCGGGTGCTGGATGCAGGAGATCGGCAAGCCCTTGTGGAAGTGGCCGATACACGCCTGATTGCAGGCGATGCACGCGCGCACGTCTTCGGCGCGGCCAGCATCGGTTTTGTTGGGCATCTGCGGGTCGCAAATCAACGCCCGGGTCATGCCGCAGACATCGGCCTGGCCCCGAGCCAGAATCAGCTCGGCTTCCTGGGGCTGGTTGATGCGCCCTGTGACGAACAGCGGAATATCCAGACTGGCCTTGAACGTCCCGGCTTCCCTGGCCAGGTAAGCCGCCTCGATCGCCATCGGCGGCACGATGTGCACGGCACCGCCCAGCGACGCCGAGGTGCCGGCGACGATGTGCACGTAATCGAGCTGAGTTTGCAGCGACTGCACGGCGGCCAGGGATTCATCTTCGGTCAGCCCTTCGGGATCGCGCTCATCGGCAGAGATGCGCAGGCCGATGATGAACTGCTCGTCAGTGGCAGCGCGTATCGCAGCGATGACTTCGCGAAGAAAACGCAGGCGCTGTTCGAGTTCGCCGTTGTAGCCATCGGTTCGGCGGTTGACCCGTGGATTGATGAATTGCGCCGGCAGGTAACCGTGGCTGGCGACCACTTCCACGCCATCGATGCCGGCCTGATGCAAGCGGCGGGCGGCGGCGGCATAGCCGGTGACAATCTCGTCGATCATCGCCTGGTCCAACGCGCGAGGCATCACCCGGAAGCGCTCGTTGGGCACCGCCGAGGCCGAGTAGGCCACCGCCAGCAAGCCGTCGCTGGACTCCATGATTTCCCGGCCCGGATGGAACACCTGGGACAACACCACGGTGCCGTGGGCGTGGCAGGTTTGCGCGAGTTTGCGATAACCCTCGATACAGGCATCGTCAGTGGCCATCAGCACATGGGAGGTATACCGCGCGCTGTCATGCACGCCGGCCACTTGCAGCACGATCAACCCGACACCGCCTTCGGCACGCGCCCGGTGATAGGCGATCAGTTGCTCGTTGACCAGGTTGTCGGTGGGCATCGACGTGTCATGACCGCTGGACATGATGCGGTTTTTCAGGCGCTTGCCACGGATCTGCAAGGGTTCGAACAGGTGCGCGAAAGCAGGTGTCGGCATGGTGCGGGCTACTCCAGGCAGGCTGACTTTGTAGGAGCGAGCCTGCTCGCGATGGATTCAAACACGCCGCGGGGTATCAGGTTCACGGTGTCATCGTTGACGTCCATCGCGAGCGGCTCGCTCCTACAAAATTGTCAGTTGATGTTGTTTTTCTTTTATAGAAATTTACCTGTAGTAAAAAATCAATCTATTTATTTACTTGGGTGCACGGAAAGCGACTGGACGTTCAACACGTCCAGCCTTACTGTCTGCCCCAGCCGATCAACCTGGAGAACCATAAAAATGATTGAGATCGCGAGCCATCTGACTGCCGCCCCGGGGCGCAGCGCCATCGAACAGCGACTGCGCGAGGAACTGGCCGCGTGTTATCGCCTGATCGCGCACTTTCGCATGACTGACCTGATCTTCACCCACATCTCGGTGCGCATTCCCGGGCCCGAGCACCATTTTCTAATCAACCCCTACGGGCTGATGTTCGATGAGATCACGGCGTCGAATCTGGTGAAGATCGGTCTGGATGGCCGAGCCGTCGAATCGTCGCCGTACCCGGTAAACCCGGCCGGTTTCGTGATTCACAGCGCGATTCACGGTGCCCGCGAAGATGCGCAATGCGTATTGCACACCCACACCCGGTCCGGCTGCGCGGTGGCGGCACTCAAGTGTGGTTTGTTGCCGGTGAACCAGATTTCCATGGAGTTCTATGGCCGCGTTGCCTATCACGAATATGAAGGCGTGGCGCTGGACATGAGCGAGCAACAGCGCTTGGTGCAGGACCTTGGCGACAAGCCGGTGTTGATGCTGCGTAACCATGGTTTGCTGACCGTTGGTGAAACCGTCAGCCAGGCGTTTTTACGCATGTATTACCTGGAAAAGGCCTGTGAGATTCAGTTGGCTGCTCAGGCCGCCGGTGAGCTGGTACTTCCATCCGCCGAGGTCTGCGCGCACACCGAGCGCCAGTTCAATGATCCTGGGCGGCCGTTGGAAGAGGGCGAACTGAGCGATCCGGATGCGATGCAACTGGCCTGGGCGGCGATGTTGCGGTTGCTGGAGCGGGTGGCGCCGGGTTATCGGGACTGATCTGGATTCTCGGCTGTTGAGGCGGGCCTCATCGCTGGCAAGCCAGCTCCCACAATGTTTTCAGGTGTGCACAGATTTTGCGTACACCCACAATGTTTCTCAGGTGTGCATAGATTTTGCGTACACCCACTAACCCTGTGGGAGCTGGCTTGCCAGCGATGGGGCCCGGTCATGCTCCGAAGTCTTTCAGGCTGGTAACTGACTGGAGGTTTTTCCTGTTCTTGCTGTACAGTCGTTCAACTCGCGGGCCAATCGCGAGTCCCCATGATTGAATCCAGGAGCGTGTTGCCGATGAATCAGGAAGCCCGTTTTTCCCGAATGGAACCGGAGTTGCGCAAGGCCAACCTGATCGAGGCCACGTTGACGTGCCTCAAGCGCCACGGCTTTCAGGGCGCCTCGATCCGCAAGATTTCCGCCGAGGCCGGTGTGTCGGTGGGCTTGATCAGCCATCACTATTCCGGCAAGGACGAACTGGTGGCCGAGGCCTACATGGCGATCACCGGCCGGGTCATGACCCTGTTGCGTGACGCCATGGAGCAAGCGGCGCCCAATGCCCGCGAACGTCTGTCGGCGTTTTTCCGTGGGTCGTTCTCCGCCGAACTGCTCGACCCGCAACTGATCGACGCCTGGCTGGCATTCTGGGGCGCGGTGAAAACCGCCGAGGCGATCAACAAGGCCCACGATCACTCCTACGGCGAGTATCGCGGCATCCTGCGCAAGGTGCTGATGGAACTGGCACAAGAAGAAAACTGGGAAAACTTTGACGCCGATCTCGCGGCGATCAGTCTCAGCGCATTGCTCGATGGCTTGTGGCTGGAGTCCGGCCTCAACCCTGGCACCTTTACCCCGGAGCAAGGCATTCAGATTTGCGAAGCCTGGGTCGACGGTTTGCAGGCCGGTGGCCGCCAGCGTTTCTGCATACAGACGAGTAGCTGTTGATCACCCGTTCAGCAGTGGCTACTCTCTGGCGCTGATGCAACACCCTTCTAATAAGAAACAAGCAGGACACCAGCAATGACTCCTCGGGTACTGGTCGTCGATGACGATCCGCTGATTCGCGAACTGTTGCATGCCTACCTTTCCCAGGAGGGCTATGAGGTGCATAGCGCCGCCACGGCGGAACTGGCCGAAACCTTTCTGGCCAGCCAGAGCGTCGACTTGGTCATGCTTGATATTCGCCTGCCGGGCAAGGACGGCCTGACCCTGACCCGCGAGCTGCGGGTGCGTTCGGAAGTGGGCATCATCCTGATCACCGGGCGCAACGATGAAATCGACCGCATCGTTGGCCTCGAATGCGGCGCCGATGACTACGTGATCAAGCCGCTCAACCCACGTGAGCTGGTATCCCGGGCGAAAAACCTGATTCGTCGGGTCCGCCACGCGCAGACGCCGCCACCGGTCGCCGCTGTGTCAAAACCGGTCAAACAGTTCGCCGATTGGGCGCTGGACACCGACCGCCGCCGACTGATCGATGCGTCCGGCAGTGAAACCCTGCTGACCCACGGCGAGTATCAGTTGCTCAGCGTGTTCCTGCGCAACAGCGGTCACACGCTCAGTCGCGACCAGTTGATGGACCAGATCCGCAACCGCGAATGGGTGCCCAATGACCGTTCCATCGACGTGCTGGTGGGGCGTTTGCGCCGCAAGTTGCACGACGATCCGGCGGAACCGCAGTTGATCATCACCATTCACGGCGCCGGTTATCTGTTCACCGCCAGCCTGGCGGCGTGATGGCTGCAATCAGGCCGCTCTGCCTGATATTGGCGCTGGTGGCGGGCAGTACGTCCGCGGCGCAGACGGTGCGCTATTGCGATTACCCGGTGTATCCGCCGATTTCCTGGAGCGATGGCAAGCACGTCCGTGGGTTGGCGCCGAGCGTGGTGAAAAAACTGTTCGGCCAACTGGGCTACGAGGTTGAAGTGGTGGTGCTGGGCAATTGGAAGCGTTGCCTGCTCGATGCCGCCGAAGGCCGGGTCGATGTGGTCCTGGCGTACAGCACCGCGCAGCGCGAGCAAAGCATGCTGTTTTCTACTGTCCCGGTGCTGCGCGAAGAAGTCGCGCTGTTCGTCAATCGCCAACACCCGGTGCAGTTCGAGCACCTGCAAGACCTGGCGCATTACCGGGGTGGATTGTTGTTCGGCGAAAGCTACGGCGTGGAGTTCGATCGCATGGTCGCGCAAAACAACAACATCGAATGG
The DNA here is from genome assembly GCF_004307605.1 of Pseudomonas sp. Sample_24. Taxonomy (NCBI): domain Bacteria; kingdom Pseudomonadati; phylum Pseudomonadota; class Gammaproteobacteria; order Pseudomonadales; family Pseudomonadaceae; genus Pseudomonas; species Pseudomonas sp. Sample_24. The sequence continues at coordinate 170,973 of NZ_RCNW01000388.1, read as the reverse complement.
GTCTCCGATAGCCGCCAGAATTTCGGCAAGCTGATTCGCGGGCGCATTGATTTCATCACCCAGGAACGCCGCACCGGCCAGTTGTACGTCGAAAGCCTGGCCGGCGCGCAAGACATCGTCGCGTTGCCCACCGCCCTGAGCGTCGATTATCTGCGGGTCGCCGTATCCCGCCGCTCGCCACTGGCCGGGCGCATGGCGGACATCGATGCGCAACTGCAGCGCATGGTCGAAGCCGGTGACATCGAGCGCTTGCTCAATGAAAGCGAAGTCACCTACCGTGACATGATCAATCTGCCGGCGAACACCCCATGATCCGCGGCAGATCCGGTGGTTTATTGCGGCGTCTGCTGCTGTTCATTCTGTTGTTCAGCCTGTGCTTTACCGTGCTTGCCAGTAGCGTACAGCTGTATATCGAGTACCGGCGCGAGATGCGCGAGATCGATTCGCGCATGGAGCTGATCCGCGCCGGGTACCTGGCAAGCCTGGAGCGCAGCCTTTGGGATCTGAACCAGGAACAGCTGAGCGTGCAATTGCGCGGGCTGGTGGACTTTTCCGACGTGGCACGGGTGCATCTGATCAGCACCGATTTCGATCTGGTGCAGGGCAACCCGCATCCGATCGGGCCGCTGCGTATCGAGCGTTTTGTACTGGACTATCAACCACCGTCCGGCCCGTTGCGCCAACTGGGTGAGTTGGAAGTCAGCACCGATCTGGGGGCGGTGTATCAGCGCCTGTATGCCAGCGGCTTGACCAGCCTGTTGTGGATGGGCGCCTTCCTGTGTGGCCTGGCGGTGGCGTTGTCCGGCCTGTTTTATCGCCTGGTGACCCGCCACTTGCAGGTCATGGCCGAATTCGCCCGGCGCATTGCCGCCGGCCAGTGGCAGGAACCCCTGCGCCTGGGCAAGAGCCGTAGCGCCAACGAAGATGAAATCGACACAGTCGCCCACGCCCTCGACGACATGCGCCGGGCAATCCTCAGCGACATCGAACGCCGCGAATCCGATCGACTGGCCTTGCAGGACAACCGCGACGAATTGTTGAAAATGGTCGAGCGGCGTACCGCCAGCCTGATGCGCGCCAAGGACGAAGCCGAAGCGGCCAACCTTGCCAAGTCACGGTTCCTGGCGACCATGAGCCATGAGTTGCGCACACCGCTCAACGGCATTCTCGGCATGGCTGAGTTGCTGCGCGATGCCCGGCTGGACGAGCGCGATGGCAAACGGCTCGATGCACTGCACAAGGCCGGCGAAGGTTTGCTGACCATCCTTAACGAAGTGCTGTTCTTCGCCAAACTGGAGGAGGGCGCGAGCCTGCCGGAGCCGGTGGATTTCTCGGTTCGGCAATTGCTCGACGAAGTGTTGACCTTGCTGGAACCGAAGGCGTTGGCCAATGACACGGTGCTGCAGTGTCGAATAGATCAGCGGGTGGCCGAGCGTTATCACGGCGCCGAACAGTTCTTGCGCCAGGTCTTGAGCAATCTGTTGGCCAACGCGATCAAGTTCACCGAGAACGGCGAGGTCAGTGTCGACGTGGCGTTGCTCGCGCAGCCTGAAGGCACTCGCGCAGATCGCTTGCGGGTGAGTGTCACCGACAACGGCATCGGCATCGCGCCGCCGATGCAGGCAAAGATCTTCGAGCGTTTCACCCAGGCCAGCGATGAAGTGGCGCAGCGTTTCGGCGGCACCGGGTTGGGACTGGCGATCTGCAAACACCTGGTGGAGCAGATGGGCGGGAGCATCGGTGTCACCAGTGAAGTCGCGCGGGGCAGTTGTTTCTGGTTTGAACTGACGCTGCAACCTGCTGTTGACGTGACGAGTCCGGTGCCGGTGGACGTGCCGGGGCCGGCGTTGAAGGTTCTGGTGGTGGAGGACGTGGCGCTCAATCGGGAAGTGGTTTCGGGTTTGCTGGAGCGCGACGGCCATCGGGTCTGGCTGGCCGAAGAGGGCGAACAGGCGCTGCGCCAATGTGCTGCGCAGACATTCGACCTGATTCTGTTGGACGTGCATCTGCCGGGCATGAGCGGTGTGGAACTGTGCAAAAGCCTGCGCAGCCTCGACGGACCGAACCGCACCGCACGTATTTTTGCCCTGACCGCCAGTGTGCAACCGGCACTGGTGCGCGGCTATCTCGATGCCGGCATGGACGGCGTGCTCGCCAAACCGTTGAAACTGGACAATCTGCGCAAAGCCCTGAGGGAGCAACGATCGACTCCGCCACCGATGCACGAAGACAGCGCGATGGACTGGCCGCTGCTGCAAACCCATCGCGACTTGCTGGGCGAACAGAAAGTGCAGGGGCTGCTGGCCGTGCTGCGCGAATCGATCCTGCAGCATCGTGAGGCGTTGCGTGAAGCCATTGGCGCCGAAGACGGGACCGAAGTCGCGCACCTGGCTCATCGACTGGCGGGAAGCTGCGATTCGTTGGGGTTTCGTGCGTTGGCCAATGCGTTGCGTTCGCTGGAGGACGCCGCACGAATCAACGATGAGGCGGCCGTGCGCCTGCTGGCGCCGCAGGCCGACGGGCAATGCCAACGGGCGCTGGACACGCTGGAACCGCTGTTGCAGAGCTGACGTACAAGTTTGTTACGACTTTTCACAACTTCGATCTTTACGTTCAACGCGACCTTACATGGCTTTCCAATAATCGACACAACCGCCGCAGCGCGGTCTTCGAAGCTTATTGGAGATAATAATAATGAATGGCCGTAAAGCTGATTTCTCCCCGTGCCCTGACGTCCTGTCATGCACTGCGCACCTCACCGACTTGGGGTGCTGACATGAACGAAAATACTGATCGCAAAGGCATTCACCTGACCCGCGCCCTGAAAAGCCGGCACATCTTCATGCTGTCCCTGGGCGGGGTGATCGGCACCGGGCTGTTCATGGGCTCCGGCGTGACCATCAATCAGGGTGGCCCGGTTGGGGCGATACTGGCGTATCTGGTGGCCGGTTTCCTGATGTACCTGGTGATGGTCTGCCTGGGGGAACTGTCGGTGCAGATGCCGGTATCGGGATCGTTCCAGACCCACGCCACCAAATACATCGGCCCGGCGACCGGGTTCATGATCGGTTGGGTGTACTGGATGAGCTGGGCGACCACCGTCGGCCTTGAATTCACGGCCGCCGGGATGTTGATGACACGCTGGTTTCCGGATGTGCCGATCTGGTACTGGTCGGCGCTGTTCGTGGTGGTGCTGTTCGGTATCAACGCGCTGGCGACCCGGGCGTTCGGTGAAGCCGAGTATTGGTTTTCGGGGATCAAGGTGGCGGCGATTCTCGGTTTTATCGTGGTTGGCGTGCTGGTGATCTTCGGGGTGATGCCGCTGAGCAGCGGTGCTCCGGCGCCGATGGCGAGCAACCTGATTGGCGATTCGTTGTTCCCTAACGGCTTGTCGGCAGTGTTCGCGGTGATGATGACCGTGGTCTACGCCTTCCAGGGTTGCGAAATCATGGGCGTGGCCGCCGGCGAAACCGATCAGCCGGAAAAAAGCATCCCGCGTGCGGTGCGCAACGTGGTGTTCCGCGTGCTGATTTTCTATGTGCTGGCGATCATCGTGCTGTCCGCCATCGTGCCGTGGCAGCAAGCGGGGCTGATGGAAAGCCCATTCGTGCAGGTGTTCGACATGGTCGGCATTCCTTACGCCGCCGACCTGATGAACTTCGTGATCCTCACCGCGATCCTGTCGGTGGGCAACTCTGGCCTGTATGCCTCGACGCGCATCCTGTGGGCGATGTCGAAAACCGGCATGGCGCCCAAGAGCCTGTCGCCACTGAGCAAACGCGGGGTGCCGCTGCGCGCCTTGAGTATCACCTTGTGTTTCGCGTTGGTGTCGCTGATGACCAGCTTCATCGCGGCCGACACTTTGTTCATGGTGTTGATGGCAGTGAGCGGGATGTCGGGCACTGTGACCTGGATTGTCATCGCGCTGGCGCAATACAAATTCCGCAAGGCCTACCTGCGCGAAGGCGGCAAACTCAGCGATCTGAAATATCGCGCACCGTGGTTCCCGGTACTGCCACTGATGTGCATCACGCTGTGCTGCTCGCTGTTCGTGTTCCTCGCATTGGATGAAACCCAACGGCCATCGCTGTACTGGGGCTTTGGTTTCATTGCGCTGTGCTACGGCGCGTACTTCCTGATTCACCGCAAGCGCCAGGGCGTGTTGGCGCCGAGCTTGCCCACGGTGTAATCCCTTCAATCCGTACATCCCCTGTGGGAGCCAGCCTGCTGGCGATAGCGGAGCATCAGTCAACAGAGATGTTGAATGTGATGACGCTATCGCCAGCAGGCTTGCTCCCACATTGGTTTTGGGGAGGCCGTAGCGAGTTGTTCGAAGTTGTAACAGCGCCACCGGCTTGCGCTCGCGCCATCAGAAAAAATTCAACAAAACCAATGCTTTAGAGATTCATAGAGCTTGTTACAGCTCATTCCACCAACAATTGCCGCCTTGCTGAACACTCGTTTAGTATGGCTTCAAGTCGCATCACCTCAGACTCATCAAAATAATTCGAGGATTCGCATGACTACTCATGATTCGCTGCTCAGCCAGGTCGAAGCAGGCGTTGCCTGGATCACGCTCAATCGCAGCGCACAGCGCAACGCGCTGGACATCCCGACCCTGAAAAACCTGCAGGCGTTGCTCGATCGCTTCAACACCGATCCAGCGGTGCGCGTGGTGGTGTTGACTGGCAGCGGTCGCAGTTTCTGTGCTGGCGCCGACCTCGATGAGTGGGCCGACGCCGAAGCCCGCGGCGCATTGGAAACCTACGGCTGGACCGAAACCGCCCACGCCTTGATGACGCGTCTGCACAGCCTGGAAAAACCGACGATTGCCGCCATTAACGGCACTGCCGTCGGCGCCGGGATGGATTTGACCCTGTGCTGCGATTTGCGCATTGCCGGGCAGTCCGCGCGGTTCAAGGCCGGCTACACCAGCATGGCCTACTCGCCGGATGCCGGCGCCAGTTGGCATTTGCCACGCCTGATTGGCAGCGAACAAGCCAAACGCCTGCTGTTCCTAGACGAATTGTGGGGCGCTGACCGTGCTCTTGCAGCCGGGCTGGTCGGCGAAGTCTGCGCCGACGATCAACTGCTGACCGTTGCCAGCGAGCTGGCCGCGCGGCTGGCCGCCGGGCCGACATTCGCTTTCGCCCAGACCAAAAAACTCATCCGTGAAGGTGCCGAGCGCAGCCTGCCCGAACAACTGCAAGCCGAACTCGCCGCCGGACTGCTCTGCGGTCGCAGCGAAGACGGTGGCGAAGCCTTGCGCGCCGCCATGGAAAAACGTCCGCCACGCTTCATCGGCCGCTAAGCCTCGCACCCCTTTATCAGCACACGAACAACAGGTAGCAGCATGAATTTCCAACTGACCCAAGAACAAGAAATGTTGGTGGACTCGGTACGCAGCTTCGTCGAGAAGGAGCTGCTGCCCTATGAGACCGAAGTCGACCGTGCCGACGAAGTTTCGCCGGAACTGGCGGCACAGATTCGCGGCAAGGCGATTGCGGCCGGTTTCTACGCTTTCAACATGCCGGAAGAGGTCGGCGGTGGTGGTCTTGATTACCTGTCCCAGGCGCTGATCGAGCGGGAACTGTCGAAAGTCTCCTGGGCGCTGCATGTGTTCGTTGCGCGACCGTCGAAAATCCTCATGGCTTGCACCGGCGAGCAGATCAACGATTACCTGCTGCCGTGCATCCAGGGCGAGAAAATCGATTGCTTCGCCCTCACTGAGCCGGGTGCCGGCTCCGACGCCAATGCGATCAAGACCCGCGCCGTGCGCGAGGGCGATGACTTCATCCTCAATGGCAGCAAACACTTCATCAGCCATGCCGGGCATGCCGATTTCGCCATCGTGTTCGCCGTGACCGACACCTACGAACACAACGGTAAAAAGCGTAACGCCGTGACCTCGTTCCTGGTCGACCGCAACACACCGGGCATGACCATTCGCCGTGGACCGAAATGTGTGAGTAACCGTGGTTACCACACTTTCGAAATGTTCTTCGACGATTGCCGCGTTCCTGCCAGCAAAGTGCTGGGCGAAGTCGGCAAGGGATGGGAAGTGGCCAACGCCTGGCTGACTGCCGGGCGGGTAATGGTGGCGGCCAACTGTGTCGGCCAGGCCCAGCGCGCACTCGATGTTTCGTTGCAATGGGCGGCGGATCGCAAGCAATTCGGCCAGCCGATCGGCACCTATCAGGGCGTGTCGTTCAAGTTGGCCGACATGGCCACGCAGATTCGCGCTGCCGAACTGCTGACCCTGCACACCGCGTGGAAAATGGACCAGGGCACCATGACCGATGGCGAGGCCGGCATGGCCAAGCTGTTCGCCAGCGAGGTGCTGGGGCGCGCGGCCGATGAGGCGGTGCAGATTTTCGGCGGCATGGGCCTGATGGACGAAAGTCCGGTGGAGCGCATTTGGCGCAACGCGCGGATTGAGCGGATCTGGGAAGGCACTTCGGAAATCCAGCGCCACATCATTTCCCGCGAACTGCTGCGGCCACTGTTGCGCTGATCCGCCCGGAGAATTTCCATGTCGCAAACCATTCGTGACAACCTCAAACGCATGCTCGCGCCACAGCATGTGGCGTTCGTGGGCGGGCGCAGTATGGCGCGTGCCCTCAAGCGCTGCGCCGAAGGTGGCTACCAAGGGCAGATGTGGCTGGTCAATCCGCAGAACGACAGCCTTGAAGGCGTGCCCTGCGTACGCAGTATTGCTGACTTGCCCTGCGGCCCTGACGCGGTATTCATCGCCACCAACCGCGACTTGACCCTGACCTGTATCGCTGAACTCGCCGCCATCGGTGCGGGCGGCGCGATTTGCTATGCCTCGGGTTTTGCCGAAACCGGTGCCGAAGGCCAGGCGCTGCAACAACAACTGCTCGAAGCCGCCGGTGACATGGCCTTGCTCGGCCCCAACTGCTACGGCCTGCTCGACTATCTGCACAGCTGCGCGCTCTGGCCGGTGGCCCACGGCGGCAAAGCGGTGGAGAAGGGCGTGGCGGTGCTGACTCAAAGCGGCAACTTCGCTTACAACCTGTCGATGAGCGACCGCTCGCTGCCAGTGGCCTACATGGCTTCGGTTGGCAATCAGGCGCAACTGGGCGTCGCTGAGTTGATGGACGTGTTACTCGACGAGCCGCGGGTCACTGCTATCGGCCTGCACCTCGAAGGCCTGAAAAACGTCCCGGGTTTCGCCCGCGCCGCGCACAAGGCGCTGGAGAAGGGCATCCCGATCATCTCTTTGAAAACCGGCGTGTCGCAGATCGGCGCCGAACTGGCCCTGAGTCACACCAGTTCGCTGTCCGGCTCCGATGCGCTGTATGACGCGCTGTTCGATCGCCTTGGGGTTATTCGCGTCAGTGGCCCGGTGAGTTTCGTCGAAACCCTGAAAGCCGCGGCCTGCGGCAACTTGCCGGCGGGAAACAGCGTGATCGCGCTGGCGTGCTCCGGCGGTGATGCGGGGCTGATTGCCGACTACGCCGAACGCAACGATCTGGGCTTGCCAAAGCTCGATGACGGCCAGGTCGGTGAACTGGCCCAAGTGCTGCCGAGTTACGCCAACCTGGTGAATCCGCTGGATTTCACCACGGCGATCTGGGGCGACGGCGAAGCCTTGAACCGCATGCTCGACAGCGCCCTGCGTACTGAAGCCGATGCCGCGATGCTGGTGCTCGATTATCCGGCCGAGTTCACTGGCGAGCGCAAGGAATGCGACCTGCTGCTGGACCTGTTCTGCAAGGCGCTGGTACGGCACGGCAAGACCGGTTTCGTCACTTCGGCGTTCCCCGAATTACTCCCGGCCCATGCCCGTGAACATCTGCATGCCCAGGGCGTTGCGGCGTTGCAGGGTGTCGAGGATGGCCTCGCGGCGTGGGGGCGCATTGCCGGTTACCAGCGCAATCGCCGGGCTTTGCTGGAGCTGGGTGAATCGGCGTTGGTGCCGCTGTGCCCGCAAGCGCTGACAGGCGAAGGCGAATTGCTCAATGAATGGGATTCCAAACAAGCGTTAAGAGTCTTCGGCCTGCCGACACCCAACGGTGTTCTCAGCTCACCGGCCAATGCGTTGAAAGACGCCGAAGCATTGGGCTATCCGCTGGTACTCAAAGCCGTCAGCGCACAGTTGCCGCACAAGACTGAAGCCGGCGCCGTGGCGCTGAACCTCAAGGATGGCGTCGCATTAAGCGCGGCCCTGGAAAAAATGCGTTCGAACATTACCGCGTATGCACCGGGCGTACCGTTCGATCAACTGCTGCTGGAGCCCATGGCCAAACCGCCGTTGGCCGAGTTGATTGTCGGCATCAAGCGCGAAAACGACTTTGGCCTGGCGCTGGTGATTGGCGCGGGCGGCATCCTGGTGGAATTGCTCAAGGACAGTCGCAGCCTGTTGCTGCCAACCACCGACGGCGCCATCCGCCATGCTGTGCTCAGCCTGCGCAGCGCACCGTTGCTGCAAGGTTTCCGTGGCCGTGAAGCGGCGGATCTGGAGGCGTTGGTGGCAGCGATTCGCGCGGTCGCCGATTACGCCTGCGAAAACGCCTCGCAGTTGCTGGAACTCGATGTGAACCCATTGTTGGTCGGCGCCGATGGCACGACCGCAGTCGATGCGTTGATTCGCCTCGGCCACGAGTGAGGACATGAACATGCAAAGCAAAACCTTGACCGGTGGCCAGGCGCTGGTGCGTCTGCTGGCCAATTACGGCGTCGATACCGTATTCGGCATTCCCGGCGTTCACACCCTGGAACTGTATCGCGGCCTGCCGGGCAGCGGCATTCGCCACGTCTTGACCCGTCACGAACAGGGCGCCAGTTTCATGGCCGACGGTTATGCCCGGGTCAGCGGCAAGCCCGGCGTGTGCTTCGTCATCACCGGCCCGGGCGTGACCAACGCCGCCACCGGCATCGGCCAGGCTTACGCCGACTCGATTCCGATGCTGGTGATTTCCAGCGTCAACCACAGCGCCAGTCTCGGCAAGGGGTGGGGCAGCCTGCACGAATGCCAGGACCAACGGGCGATGACCGCGCCAATCACTGCGTTCTCCGCCGTGGCACTGTCCGCCGAAGACCTGCCGGAACTGATCGCCCGCGCCTACGCGGTGTTCGACAGCGAGCGCCCGCGTCCGGTACACATTTCGGTGCCGCTGGACGTGTTGTCGGCGCCGATTACCCGCGACTGGAGCAATGACGTGGTGCGGCGTCCGACCCGCGGCCCGGCTTGTGCCACCGCCCTTGATGACGCAGCAGCCAGGCTCAACGGCGCAAAACGGCCGATGATCATCGCCGGTGGCGGTGCCTTGAATGCTGCCGATCAACTGCTGGAGATCAGCACACGACTGGCGGCGCCGTTGTTCACCAGCGTCGCCGGCAAAGGCCTGTTGCCACCGAACGCAGCGTTGAACGCCGGTTCGTCCCTGTGCGTAGAACCCGGCTGGAAGCTGATTGCCGAAGCCGACGTGGTGCTGGCGGTCGGCACCGAAATGGCCGACACCGATTTCTGGCGCGAACGCCTGCCGCTCAACGCTCAACTGCTGCGCGTGGACATCGACCCGCGCAAGTTCAACGACTTCTACCCGTGCGCGGTGGCTTTGCATGGCGATGCGCAACAAACCCTCAGCGGTTTGCTCGAGCGCCTGCCATCGAGCGTACGTGACGCCAGCGCAGCGATTGCCTCGGTTGCCGCGCTACGCGAAGCGGTCAAGGCCAGCCATGGTCCGCTGCAACAGATTCACCAATCGATTCTGGCGCGCATTGCTGCAGAGCTGCCGGAAACCGCGTTCGTCAGCACCGACATGACCCAACTGGCCTACACCGGCAACTACGCCTTCGACAGTCTCGCCGTTCGCAGCTGGTTGCACCCGACCGGTTACGGGACGTTGGGTTACGGCCTGCCGGCCGGCATTGGCGCCAAGTTTGGCGCACCGCAGCGCCCCGGTCTGGTGCTGGTGGGCGATGGCGGTTTCCTCTACACCGCCCAGGAAATGGCCACCGCTGTCGAGGAACTGGACAGCCCACTGGTGGTGTTGCTGTGGAACAACGACGCATTGGGGCAGATCCGCGACGACATGCTCGGCCTCGATATCGAGCCGATTGGCGTGCTGCCGCGCAACCCGGACTTCGCCGCGCTCGCACGTGCATTCGGTTGCACCGTGACCCAGCCGCAAAGCCTGGCGGAGCTGCAAACCGACCTGCGCCACGGCTTCAAGCGCAACGGCGTGACCCTGATCGAACTCAAGCATGCCTGCGCCCATTGATCTGTATTTGAAGGATATGAAGCCATGCGCTTTTCCGATCTGACTCAACGTATCGCCGGGGACGGCGCTGCCGCCTGGGATATTCATTACCGCGCTTTGGCACTGCGCGAGCAGGGTGAAGACATCCTGCTGCTGTCCGTGGGCGACCCGGATTTCGACACGCCGCAGCCCATCGTGCAGGGCGCCATCGACAGTTTGCTCAACGGCAACACTCACTACGCCGAGGTGCGCGGCAAGCGTGCCCTGCGTGAAGCCATCGCCAGGCGCCATCAGCAACGTAGCGGGCAACGCGTTTCTGCCGATCAGGTCACGGTGCTGGCCGGTGCGCAGTGTGCGCTGTTCGCCGTTGCCCAATGCGTACTGAACCCAGGCGATGAAGTGATCGTCGCCGAACCGATGTACGTCACTTACGAAGCGGTGTTCGGTGCCTGTGGCGCCGTGGTAGTGCCCGTACCCGTGCGTTCGGAGAACGGCTTTCGCGTGTTGCCCGAAGACGTTGCCGCACGCATCACCCCGCGTACCCGTGCGTTGGCGCTCAACAGCCCGCACAATCCGTCGGGCGCAAGCTTGCCGCGCAACACCTGGCAAGCGCTGGCCGAGCTGTGCATCGGCCATGACCTGTGGCTGATTTCCGATGAGGTCTACAGCGAACTGCTGTTCGAAGGCGAGCACGTCAGCCCGGCGAGCCTGCCGGGCATGGCCGAGCGCACCGCGACCCTCAACAGCCTGTCGAAATCCCACGCCATGACCGGCTGGCGCGTCGGCTGGGTGGTGGCGCCACCGTCACTGGCCGCGCACCTGGAAAACCTGGCGCTGTGCATGCTCTACGGTTCGCCGGACTTTATTCAAGACGCCGCGGTGATCGCGCTCGACAGTGACTTGCCGGAGCTGCACGCCATGCGCGAGGCCTATCGCCAGCGCCGCGACCTGGTGTGCGACATCCTCGGCAGATGCCCCGGCGTACGGGCGTTGAAGCCCGATGGCGGAATGTTCGTGATGGTGGATATCCGCGAAACCGGGCTCAGTGCCCAGGCATTTGCCGATCGCTTGCTGGATCGCCACGGCGTTTCGGTGCTGGCCGGTGAAGCTTTCGGCCCGAGCGCGGCCGGGCATATTCGTCTCGGCCTGGTGGTCGGCGCCGAACCGTTGCGCGATGCCTGTCAGCGCATCGCCCGTTGTGCCCAGGAACTGATGGAGGCCCAGGTTGATGCATAACCACAAGACATTGTTTATCGATGGCCGCTGGCAAACACCTTCGGGGCAAGGCGTGGCCGAGGTCATCAACCCGGCCACCGAGGAAGTCGCCGGCAGCGTGCCGTTGGGCGATGAGCGCGACGTCGACAACGCTGTGGCCGCGGCGCGCAAAGCCTTCGCGTCATGGTCGCGCACACCTGCCAGCGTTCGCGCCGGATACCTCCGTGCCTTGGCCGAACAACTGCGCAACCGCGCCGATGAAATGGCCGCGGTCATCACCGCCGAATTGGGCATGCCGGTGCAATGGTGCCGCTCGGTGCAAGTGGACGGGCCGATCATCGGCCTTGAGCAATACATCGAGCTGACGCACTTGATGGACGAAGTGCGCGAAGTCGGCAACTCGCTGGTGATTCGCGAGGCGGTCGGTGTCTGCGCCTTTATCAATCCATGGAATTACCCGCTGCATCAACTGATCGGCAAGCTGGCCCCGGCACTGGCTGCTGGCTGCACGGTGGTGGTCAAGCCGAGCCAGGAAACGCCGCTGCACGCGTTTCTGCTGGCGCAAATGATCGAAGCCATTGGCCTGCCGGCCGGGGTGTTCAATCTGGTCAGCGGGCCAGGTTCGAAGGTTGGTGAAGCACTGGCCAAGCACCCGGATGTCGACATGGTGTCGTTCACCGGTTCCACCGGCGCAGGCGTTCGTGTGGCACAGGCGGCAGCGCCTTCGGTGAAACGGGTGTGTCTGGAGTTGGGTGGCAAGTCGCCGCTGTTGATCGCCGAAGACGCCGACCTGGCCGCAGCGGTTCGTTATGGCGTGCAGGACGTGATGATCAACTCCGGTCAAACCTGCACGGCTCTGACCCGCATGCTGCTGCCAGCCAGTCGCTACGCCGAAGCGCTGGAGCTTGCGCTGGCCGAAACCCTGAGCCTGAAAATGGGCGATCCGCTCGACCCGTACAGTTTTCTCGGGCCGATGTGTTCGGCGGGGCAACGTCGCACCGTGCTCGATTACATCAAGGTCGGGCAACAGGAAGGTGCGCGGCTGTTGTGCGGTGGTGATACGCCGTCAGCATTTGAACGGGGTTTCTACGTCAGCCCGACGCTGTTCGCCGATGTCGACAACCGCATGCGCATCGCCCAGGAAGAAATCTTCGGCCCGGTTCTGTGCCTGATTCCCTATGCCGATGAAGCGCAAGCCATCCAGATCGCCAACGACTCGCCGTTCGGCCTGTCCAGTGGCGTGTGGGCCGGCAGCGCCGAGCGTGCCTTGCATCTGGGGCGGCAAATGCGTGCGGGCCAATGCTTCCTCAACGGCGCGGCGTTCAACTATCAGGCGCCATTCGGCGGTTACAAACAATCGGGCAATGGTCGGGAGTGGGGGGAAGAAGGACTGAACGAATTTGTCGAAGTGAAGGCGATCCAGGTGTGACCGTTGGCGATTCAAACGTTGTACGCACCGGGCCTTGGTCCGGTGTTTTGCGTTGTTTTGAATGGGTATTCCGTTAGCTTTTGATCAGGGGCAATCCAATGAGCGATAACAAAAACAAGATTACTCAAGCGAACCATGAATTCAGCTTCCCGCGTCGCGACTTCTTGAGGTACAGCGCCGCGGCGGCTGCCGTGGCCGGGGCGTTCACCATGGGCCTGCCATTTGGCGCCATGGCGGCGCAGGCAACGCCGAAACCCGGTGGTGTATTGCGCCTGGGCCTGGCCGGTGGCAGCACCACCGATTCAAAAGACCCCGGCTCCTGGGTCGATACCTTCACCTTCGTCGGGTTCTCGGCGATCTATAACACCCTGACCGAGATTGCCGTCGACGGCACGGCGATCCCCGAACTGGCCGAAAGCTGGACCTCGAGCCAGGACGCACGGGTCTGGACGTTCAAATTGCGCCAGGGCGTGACCTTCCACAACGGCAAGACCCTGACCGCCGACGATGTGGTCGCCTCGATCCAGCATCACCTCGGGGAAAAATCCAGCTCGGCGGCCAAAACCGTGCTGGGCGATGTGGCCAAGGTCAGCGCCAACGGCAGCGACAGCGTGGTGTTCGAACTCAAATCAGGCAACGCCGATTTCACCTACGTGGTTGCCGATTACCATCTGGTGATCATGCCGAGCAAGGACGGTGTGCCGGACTGGCAGGCTGGTGTCGGTACCGGCGGTTATCGACTCAAGGATTTCGAACCGGGTGTGCGCATGACCCTGGAACGCAGCCCGGATTACTGGAAGGCAGGGCGGGCACACTTCGCCGGCGCCGAGCTGATTGCAATCGGCGATGGCGCGGCGCGAATCAACGCACTGGTCACCGGGCAAGTCGACGTGATCAACAAGGTCGACTTGAAAACCGTGGCATTGCTCAAGCGCAACCCGAACCTGGTGATCGAGGAAACCAAAGGCGCGCAGCACTACACCTTCCCGATGCTCACCGACAGCCAGGTGTTTCAGAACAATGACGTGCGCTTGGCAATGAAGCATGCGATCAACCGCGAAACCTTGTTGGCCTCGGTGCTGTACGGCTACGGCCTGGTCGGCAACGACCATCCGATCCAGCCCGGTAGCCGCTTCATCAACACCGCACTGGAGCAGCGCACCTACGATCCGGAGAAGTCGCGCTTCTACCTGAAAAAGGCCGGCCTGGATACGCTCAAGGTGCGCCTGCAAGCCTCCGACGCGGCGTATACCGGCGCTGTCGACGCATCCGTGTTGTTCAAGGAGCAGGCCCGTGCAGCCGGGATCGACATCGATGTGGTGCGTGAACCGGCCGACGGCTTTTTCACCAACGTGTGGATGAAGCAGCCGTTTACCACCTCGTTCTGGTACAGCAGCCTGACCGCCGACCGCATGTTCAGCATCGGTTACGCCAAAGGCGCAGCGTGGAACGAAACCCACTGGGACAACCCGCGATTCAATCAACTGCTGAATGCCGCCCGTGGCGAGATGAACGAACCGCTGCGCCGCGAGATGTACAACGAAATGCAGGGCCTGTGCCGCGATGAGGGCGGGGCGATTGTGCCGTTGTTTGCCAGTTCCGTGGCAGCGCGATCCAACCGCGTCGCGCACGGCGGGCAGACAGCGCCGTATGGCGAACTGGATGGCTTGCGGGTGATCGAGCGGTGGTGGCAGGCATAAAACCGGATCTTGAAACCTGTGGAGATCAACGGCTGATCGTTCCCATGCTCCGCGTGGGAATGTCTCTAGGGACGCTCTGCGTCCAGTGACGCGGAGCGTCACGGGCTGCATTCCCACGCGAAGCGTGGGAACGATCATCTTGAAACTTGTGGAGATCAACGGGAGATCGTTCCCATGCTCCGCGTGGGAATGCCTCTAGGGACGCTTTGCGTCCAAAGACGCGGAGCGTCACGGGCTGCATTCCCACGCGAAGCGTTGGAACGATCATTCAAGGCCTGCAATCCGTCTTAAGGAACTGCATGATGAGAAGTATTTTCAAGCTATTGGGACAGCGTCTCGCATTAGGCCTGCTTTCGCTGTTCGCCGTATCGGTGATCATCTTCCTGGCTGTCGGCCTGCTCCCGGGTGACATCGCCCAAGCCATGCTCGGCCAGTCCGCCACTCCGGAAACCGTGGCGGCTTACCGCGCGCAATTGGGCCTAGACCTGCCGCCGCTGACCCGTTTCGGGCATTGGATCTGGCAATTGCTGCAGGGCGATCTCGGCGTGTCACTGGCCAACCAGCGACCCATCGCTGACCTGGTCGGTTCGCGCCTGGGCAACACCTTCAGCCTCGCATTGCTGGCGGCGCTGGTATCGGTGCCACTGGCGTTGCTGCTGGGCATGCTCGCGGCGTTGTATCGCAATAGCTGGTTTGATCGCTTGCTCAATACCTCGGCGTTGAGCGCTGTGTCGTTCCCCGAGTTCTTCGTCGCCTACATCCTGATTCTGCTGTTCGCGGTCAAGCTCAACTGGTTCCCGAGCATCTCCAACCTGTCGCCAGACGCCTCCCTCGGCACAGTGCTGGAACGTTCGGTGCTGCCAGTGGCAACCCTGAGCCTGGTGGTGATCGCGCAGATGATGCGCATGACCCGCGCATCCCTGATCAATTTGCTGGCCAGCCCCTACATCGAAATGGCCCGGCTCAAGGGCATCAGCCAATCGCGGATCATCTTTTGCCATGCCTTGCCCAACGCCCTGGCGCCGATCGTCAACGTCGTCGCGTTGAACCTGGCGTACCTGGTGGTCGGTGTGGTGGTGGTCGAGGTGGTGTTTGTCTATCCGGGGCTCGGTCAGTTATTGGTGGACTCGGTGGCCAAGCGCGACATTCCGGTGGTACAGGCCTGCAGCCTGATCTTTGCCGCGACGTACATCCTGCTCAACACCAGCGCCGATGTGCTGTCGATCGCCAGCAATCCACGCCTGATGCATCCGAAGGGGTAGTTCATGAACCTGTTCAAACAATTGATCCGGGCGCCGCTGAGCGCGAAATTCGGGCTGCTGGTGATTGTGCTGTACATCCTCGTGGCGTTGTTCGCGCCGCTGCTTGCACCGTTCGGTGAAACCCAGGTCGTGGGCGAGGGCTTCGCACCCTGGGGCGGGCAGTTCCTGTTGGGCACCGATAACCTGGGGCGTGACATGTTCAGCCGTCTGGTCTACGGCGCCCGCAACACCCTGGGCATTGCCTTCCTGACCACGCTGCTGGCGTTCTTGCTTGGTGGTTCGTGCGGGTTGGTTGCAGCGATCAAGGGTGGCTGGATCGATCAGGGTTTGTCGCGGGTCGTGGATATCCTGATGGCGATTCCGCAATTGATCTTCGCGTTGCTTATCCTCAGCGTGGTCGGCACCACGGCGACCTCGCTGGTGCTGGTGATTGCCCTGCTGGATGCGACCCGGGTGTTTCGCCTGTCACGGGCGGTGGCGATGAACGTGGTGGTGCAAGACTTCGTCGAAGCCGCACGCTTGCGGGGGGAAGGCCTGTACTGGCTGGTGACCCGTGAAGTGCTACCCAATGCCGCAGCGCCACTGATTGCCGAGTTCGGCCTGCGCTTCTGTTTCGTGTTCCTGTTCATCAGTGCCTTGTCGTTCCTCGGCCTGGGCATTCAACCGCCCACCGCCGACTGGGGCAGCATGGTGCGCGACAACGCCGTGCTGATCACCTTCGGCGACATCAGCCCGCTGCTGCCCGCCCTGGCCGTGGCGTTGATCACGGTCAGCGTCAACTTCGTCGTCGACTGGATGCTGCACAAGTCCAGCGGCCTAAAGGAGTGCTGAACATGACGACGTCCAAACCATTGCTGGAAATCCGCGACCTGCACATCGAAGGTCACTACGAAGATGCGTGGCATCCACTGATCAAGGGCATCGACCTGACACTGCAACGCGGCGAGGTCCTGGGACTGATCGGTGAGTCCGGCGCGGGGAAGTCGACCCTCGGGCTGGCGGCCATGGGCTACACCCGTGACGGCTGCCGGATCACCGGGGGCTCGGTGCATTTCGACGGCATCGACTTGCTCAAGGCCAACCCCGAAGCACTGCGCAAGCTGCGCGGTTTGCGCATCGCTTATGTGGCGCAGAGTGCGGCGGCCTCGTTCAACCCCGCCCATCGGCTGATCGACCAGCACGTTGAAACCGCCGTGACAAACGGGGGTATGAGCCGCGATCAGGCCATGGCCGAAGCCGTTGAGCTGTATCGCGTGCTGCGCCTGCCCAGTCCGGAAACCATCGGCCAGCGCTATCCGCATCAAGTGTCTGGTGGGCAGTTGCAACGCGTGATGACCGCCATGGCCATGGCTTGCCACCCGGACCTGATCATCTTCGACGAACCGACCACCGCGCTGGACGTCACCACACAGATCGAAGTGCTCGCGGCGATACGCGATGCGGTGAAGACCTACGGCAGCGCGGCGATCTACATCAGCCACGATCTTGCGGTGGTCGCGCAAATGGCCGACCGGATCATGGTGCTGCGTCACGGCAAACGGGTGGAAGAGGCCGTGACCCGCAAGATGCTCGGCGACCCGCAGGAGGACTACACCAAATCGTTGTGGGCGGTGCGCAGTTTCCGCACTGACCCCAAGGCGTGTGCACAGCAGGAACAGCCGCTGCTTGAACTGCGTAAGAGTTGCGCCAGCTACGGGAATCAGCCGGTGCTGCATGACGTTTCGTTGCGGCTGTATCGCGGCCAGACCCTGGCGGTGATCGGCGAATCGGGCAGTGGCAAAAGCTCTACGGCTCGGTTGATTACCGGTTTGCTGCCGCCCACCTATGGCGAGGTGCTGTATGACGGCCAGCCACTGCCGGCGGACTTTCGCCAGCGCAGCAAAGAGCAACTGCGGCGCATCCAGATGATCTATCAGATCCCGGACACCGCACTGAACCCGCGTCAGCGCATCGTCGACATCATCGGGCGGCCGCTGACGTTTTATCTGGGGCTCAAAGGCAAAGCGATGCGCGCACGGGTCGCCGAGTTGCTGGAAATGATCGAACTGGACCCGGCGACCTTCATGGAGCGCCAGCCCCGGGAGTTGTCCGGAGGGCAGAAGCAACGGATCTGCATTGCCAGGGCATTGGCGGCCGATCCGCAATTGATCATCTGCGATGAAGTGACCTCGGCCCTCGATCAATTGGTGGCCGAAGGTGTGCTCAAGCTGCTCAACCGCATTCAGCAACAACTCGGCGTCGCCTACCTGTTCATCACCCATGACGTCGCCACCGTGCGGGCGATTGCCGATCACGTGCTGGTGATGCAGCGGGGCAGGGTGGTCGACCAAGGCACGCGCAGCCAGATCTTCACGCCGCCGCACGAGGACTACACCGGACTGCTGTTTTCTTCCGAACCGCAAATGGACCCGGACTGGCTCGACCGTTTGCTGGCGAGCCGCACCACGAATTCAAACCCTACGCTGGAAAAAGTCTAAGGAACCACCATGAAAGTATTGATCGTCCACGCTCACCCGGAGCCGAAATCCTTCACCGCCGCCCTGCGTGATCAAGCGCTGGCCACCCTCGAAGCCCAGGGCCATGATGTGCAGGTCAGCGACCTGTACAAAATGAACTGGAACCCGGTGGCCAGCGACGCTGACTTCTCGTCGCGGGAAAACCCGCAATACCTGGTCTACGCCCTGGAACAACGCCTGGGCGTGAAGAGCCAATCTTTGGCGCCGGATATCCAGGCCGAGCTGGACAAACTGCTGTGGGCCGACCTGCTGATCCTCAACTTCCCGATCTTCTGGTTCTCCGCCCCGGCCATGCTCAAAGGCTGGATCGACCGGGTGCTGGTGTCGGGGATC
The DNA here is from genome assembly GCF_004307605.1 of Pseudomonas sp. Sample_24. Lineage (NCBI taxonomy): Bacteria > Pseudomonadati > Pseudomonadota > Gammaproteobacteria > Pseudomonadales > Pseudomonadaceae > Pseudomonas > Pseudomonas sp. Sample_24. The sequence goes on along the minus strand of NZ_RCNW01000388.1, from coordinate 152,289 downwards.
TGTTATGGCGGCAAACGTTTTTACGATCAGGGTGGTTTGGCAGGCAAGAAAGCGCTGGTGGCGGTGACGCTTGGCGGGCGTGAACACATGTTCGGTGATGGCGCCATTCACGGACCGCTGGAGGACATGTTGCGGCCGATCCTGCGCGGCACCCTGGCTTATGTGGGTTTCGATGTGCTGCAGCCGTTCGTGGCATGGCATGTGCCGTATATCAGCGAAGAGGCTCGCCAGCAGTTTCTGGCTGATTACGGGCAGAGGTTGCAGCATTTGAGTGATGAGCAGCCGCTGGTGTTTCCGAAACTGGCGCAGTTTGACGAACGGCTCTATCCGTTGACGAGCAACTGAATCCGTCGATGCCTCGCTGACCGTTCAACGTCCGGGGCAGGAGCGGGCCGGGGGGTGAACTACACTGTTTCTACTTCACCCAGCCCGGCTCCTGTCGGAGGTCAACATGAAACGCTTGTCACCTATCGGCCTGTGCGTTGCCTTGTGTTTTTTCAGTGTCCAGGGATGGGCGCAAACCGTTACGCCGTTGAAAGGCCAGAGTTCGCAGCAGACTCAAATGGATATCACCGAGTGCAACAACATTGCCGCCAGCCAGACGGCGTCGACCTCATCGACGCCCTCCGGAGGTCGGGTCAAGGGCGCCGTGGCCGGTGCGGCTGCCGGGGCTGCGGGCGCGCAGGTGCGCGGGCGGCAGCACGACGAGTTTTATGATCGCGTCGATGACGACACCAAACAGGATTACCGCCAGAACCGCGCCAAGGAAACCGCAGCGGCCGGTGCCGTGGTCGGTGGCTCGCGCCAGCGTCAGGAGCGACGCGCGCAGGAGAAGACCAACACCGCGAACACGGCGACGGCTTATACCAGTTGCCTGCAAGGCAAGGGTTATCAAGTCAATCCCTGAGAATCGCCGGTTGCTATGGAGCAGTGGCGGCATCCGCTCGGGTTGGTTTTTGCCGCTGTTCAAGTAAATGAACCATCAAGCACGCATACAGCGTTACGCCGATGAACAGCGCCATGCGCACGGCAAATGCGGTCTGTACGTCCTTGCCTTCTGCACTGTCCTGAACAGATTGGCCCAGCAGGATGATCAGGGTCAGCAGGCTGTTGAGCCAGAATCCCGGGCTAAAGCGGCCCGATTTCAATCCGTAGAGCTTGCGCGTGACGATCAGGGCGAACAACAGCATCCACAAGAAGAACATCCACAAGTGGGCGAACAGGCTGAGCGCCCACCAGAACATCACGGCCAACAGCCCCCCGAGCAGGGTCGATCCGATCAGCTCGCGTGCGGCGTTTCGCGCCGAGGTCGTCGAACTCTGTTGCCCCAGGTTGACCGCCTTGAGGACGATGGGCAGGTAACTTGCCGGATCAATCAAAGCGAGCAGGAATGCCGGAACCACGATCAAGGTGGCGCGCAAGGCGATTCGGTCCACTTCGCTCGTCGGGAGGGCTGGGGAAGGGGGCTGAGCCGGTGCGTTGACCGGTTCGGGGAACAGCCAGTGACTGAACATGCCGACGATCACTGCCAGAAGCAGTCCCGAGACCATGGCCGTGATGACCATGACTGCCAGGCCAAAATCGGCAACACCCGCCGAGGAAATCAGGGTCAGGCCAATCACCAGAAACGTGACGATCAGGTTATTGCCGCCCCGCAAGCCGAAGCGAAAAACCAGGAACAGGCACAGGCCGATCAACAGCACCCCGGTGTTGGGGTAGTAACGCAGTACCGGGATCAACAACAGGCCGGTACCGGTGGTCAGCATTGCAGCCAGCGCCAATACCACTGCTGTCTTGAACGGTAGCGGCCGATTGGCGGAAGCGAGCAGCAGTGCACAGAGCACCGGGGCTAAAAAAGGGATCGGCAGTGCCAGGCCAAAACTGGCGGCCAGGCATACCGACGTGCCAGTGGCCAGGCGCAATGCACGCTGAGCCCTGGGCGTGCGCTGTGCGCTAGTAAACATACGACAGCCAACTCATCAGCCGCAGGAACACCCGACCCAGCGGGTTCAGCAGATTATCTTCAGAGGGAAAAGCCATGACTTCCGCCTGGCCGCCAGCGCGGATGCCGCGGTTGTCACGCAGCTTCGCCAGGGCGTCAGGGGAAAACTCGATGATCACCGGGAAGCGTTGCGCGGGACGCAGCCAGTCGCGGCTGTTCTGCACGGTCGGCAGGCTGCCGGGCGCGGCGGGTTGGCCAACGCTGACGCCGTAACCGATGCTGCGTATGCGCCCCTCGAACACTTCGCCGGGCAGGGCATCGAGCACAATCGACACCGGGGTTTCAGGCTTGACCAGACCGAGGTTGTTTTCAGTCATGTCGGCGCTGATCCATACATCGTGGATGGCAATCAGGGTCATGACCGGGTTGCCGGCCGCGGCGAATTGGCCGACATCGGTGCGCAGGTCAGTGATCAAACCGGCCGAACGGGCGCGGATCTGCGTGTTGGAAAGGTCCAGTTCAGCTTTTGACAATGCCGTCGCGGCGCTACGCAGCAGGGCGTTGTCTTCCGCGCTGCCACCCTCCGTTTCACGGGCGCGCTGGACCTCGGCGCGGGCGGCGGCCACCTGGCTGACCGCCGCTTCGCGGTTGGCGCGGGAAACTTCCAGCAAACGCACGGAAATGGTTCCCGGGTCCTCTCGATACAACCCTTCCAAGCGCTGATTGTCCTGGCGCGCCTTGAGCTCGTTGGCTTGCGCCGCACGCAAGCTCGCCTGGGCCGAAGCAATGCCGGCGGTACTGGCGCCGATCTGCCGGCGAGTGGATTCGAGGTCGGCGCGGGCACGGTCGACGGCAATCTGATACGGCTGCGGATCGATCTCGAAAATCACTTCCCCGGCCTTGACGTCCTGGTTGTTGCGCACATTGACGCGGGTTACCCGCCCCGCGACTTCCGCCGCCACCGGAATCACGAACGCACCGACCCTTGCCTGTTGCGTATAGGGCGTGAATCGGTCTGCCAGCAGGTACCACGCAAGGCTCAGGACGATCAGCAACAAAACCCACTTGATGCCTTTGCCAGTCGGGTCGGCAGCCGGTTCGGCGGGCGGCGGGGAGGGCGCGTCGGGCGTCACGGGCGCGGCTTCACTCATGGTTTTTCACCTGGTCGGGCAAAGGGGATACGGGAAGGTCGGCAGAGGGATCAGTCAGCAAATCGCCCCAGTCCGTGCGTTGCTCCATCTGCTTGCGCGTCGTGGAGTCGACTCTGGCTTGGGCGCTGTACCAACCGCCGCCGAGTGCCTTGTACAGGGCAATCACGTTGCTCACGGCATCGCCACGACTGAGCAGGTAACTGTCCTGGAGTTCAAGCAGTGCACGCTGTGCATCGAGTACGCGCTGGAAATCCGAATAGCCTTCGCGATACAGCGCGTTGGCCAGCTCCAATGAACGTTTGGCCGCGCCTTCGGCCTCACGCAGAATGCGTTCGCGCTGCAATGCGCGAACCAGTCCATTGGCTGCATCATCGGCCTCGCGCGCGGCCTGGCGGACTTTGTCGCGGTAGGCCTCGATCAATTGCTGCAACCGCGCATCCTGCACGCGCACGTTGTTGCTGATACGGCCATAGTCGAACACGTTCCAACGCAGGCTTGGGCCGCCAATCAGGTCGAGGCTGCGGGATGTCCCGCTCAAGGTATCGGCGGACCAGACGATACTGCCCAGCAACGTCAACGACGGGTAGAAATCGCTTTCGGCTACGCCGATCAGTGCCGATTGGGCGGCGACATTCAGTTCTGCGGCGCGTATATCGGGGCGACGCAGCAGCAGATTGGCCGGGACATCCTGCAGCACCGCACGGTCCACCAACGGAATCAACCCAGTGTTCTCGGCCATCAGCGGCAGCGCCCCGGGTGGACGACCAATCAACACCGCCAGGGCGTTGCGGATTCGACCGATCTGATCCTCAAGAACGGGGATTGTGCTCAAGGTGCCCAGGTATTGGGTCTTGGCTTGTTGCAAGTCGAGTTCAGCCGTCTGGCCACTCATGAACAGTTTTTCCGTGATCTCGTAATTGCGCTGTTGCTGGCGGGCGTTTTCCCGAGCCACACGCAAACGCGCTTCGGTAGTGCGCAGGGAAAAATAGGTATCGGCAACCTGAGCCCGGAGCAATACCAGCGCATCTTCATAATTGGCTTCGGCAGCGAAGTAACTGGCATCGGAAGACTCGATGGCGCGGCTGAAACGGCCCCAGAAATCCAATTCCCAGCCCACATCGAAGCCGGCGCTGTGCTGCCAGAAATGGCTGTCGACCGGGTTATTGCCGCCGGACTGCCGCCGGTTGACGTAAAGGCTGTCAACGCTGACCTGCTGCAGTTGCGGATAGAGACCGCTTTGGGCGATGCCCAATTGTGCGCGAGCTTCCATGACGCGCAACCCGGCGATCTTCAGGCTGGCGTTGTGCGCATCGGATTCGGCAATCAACTGGTCCAGCGCCGGGTCGGCGAACACTTGCCACCACTGGCGGATGTCCGGATTCACTGCACGTTGGCTGGCGTGCTCAAGGGCCGGGGTGTTCCAGTGATCGATCCACGTTTCGCCGGGCGATTGAAAGTCCGGCCCCAACCGCACGCAACCGCCAAGGACAAGCACGGCAGACAGCAGCAGCTGGAGGGTACCTGAATGCATTACGCGTTTTCCGACCAAGAACATCACAGCAGCATAGACGCCCGGGCGCCTGCCGCTGTGTTTCAACGTCACGCGGCGTAAAAACGCCACCACTGTCGCAAAAACGACCTGTTTACGCTGAACGCGAACCATCACGACTTTTCTGTTGAACGAGTGTTCAGCCTGGTCTATGTTCGTTCCACCTTCTTTCCCGGCTGGTTGCGGGCTTGCGTTTCTTCTATTTGAACGAGGCACTGGCATGCGGTTTTCACCTTTTGTTGAGCGGATCTCAGGTCAAGGTGTCGCTGCCTGGGATATTCACAATGCGGCGTTCGAAGCCCGCCGCAATGGTGAGGATGTGATCATTCTCAGTGTCGGCGACCCGGATTTCCCAACCCCCGATTTCATTACCGATGCCGCCATCCAGGCGTTGCGCGAAGGGGATACCCACTACACCGAAATCGCCGGCCGCCAGGCGTTGCGTGAAGTCATCGCCGCGCGCTACGGCAATCTGTTCGGGCGTCAGTTGCAGGCGGCAAATGTGATCACCGTGGCCGGTGCGCAGAACGCCTTGTTCGTCACCTCGATGTGCCTGCTCAGTGCGGGGGACGAAGTGATTGCCCTCGATCCGATGTACGTGACCTACGAAGCGACGCTCAAGGCTTCTGGCGCCACCCTGGTGCGGGTACCGTGCTCGGCGATGGATGATTTCCGTCTCGACGCTGCCGTATTGGCAAAAGCCATTACTCCACGAACCCGGGCGATTTTCCTGTCCAACCCCAACAATCCCACCGGCGTGATGCTCAATCGCGAAGAGCTGCAAGCCATCGCAGACCTGGCGATCGCCCATGACCTGTGGGTGGTCGTCGATGAGGTCTACGAGAGTCTGGCTTTCGAACGCGAGCACCTGAGCCTGGCAGCGCTGCCGGGCATGGCCGAGCGTTGCGTGGTCATCGGCAGCCTGTCGAAATCCCACGCCATGACTGGTTGGCGGATCGGCTGGATCGTTGCCGACCCCGCTCTGATCGCGCATGCCGAAACCCTGGTCCTGAGCATGCTCTACGGCTTGCCGGGGTTCGTCATGGAAGCCGCGCTCAAGGCTGTCGAGGCCCACGCTGAAGTGACCCACGGCATGCGCGACATCTATCGCCGCCGCCGTGATCTGGTGGTGAACGGGCTGTCCGATTGCCCGGGCATTTCAGTGCTCAAACCCGATGCCGGCATGTTCGTGCTGGTGGACGTGCGTGGCACTGGCCTGACTTCGCTGGAATTTGCCTGGCGCCTGTTGCGGGAGGCGAGGGTATCGGTGCTGGACGCGGCGGCTTTCGGCGAACCGGCCCAGGGCTTTGTGCGCCTGTCCTTCACTTTGGCTGAAGAGCGGCTGGCCGAGGCTTGCCAGCGCATTCGGGATTTCGTCCTGGTATTGAAGGGCGAAGCGCCGCGACCCGTGATCACGTGTGTCGCGACCGAGGCAAAGGTCGAACCCGTCGCGGCGCGGACCATGATCGAGGTCGAGAAACTGCACAAGCGCTTCGGCAATATCGAAGTGCTCAAAGGCGTGTCCCTGACCGCCCGTGAAGGGGAAGTGATTTCACTGATTGGCGCCAGCGGTTCGGGCAAAAGCACTTTGTTGCGCTGCATCAACATGCTTGAAGTGCCGGACCAGGGGCGCATTCTGGTGGACGGCGAAAGCATTCACCTCAATCACACCCGCCCCGGCGCGCCGCTCATTTGCGACGCCAGGCAACTGGTGCGCATTCGGTCCAGCCTGGGCATGGTGTTCCAGAATTTCAACCTCTGGCCCCATCGTACGGTGCTGGAGAACCTCATCGAAGCGCCGACCCAAGTCCTGCGCGAAAGCAAAGCGGAGGCCACCGAACGCGCCGAAGCCTTGCTCGAACGCGTGGGGCTGGCGGCCAAGCGCAACGAGTACCCGGCGTTCCTCTCCGGGGGACAGCAACAACGGGTGGCCATCGCCCGGGCCCTGGCCATGCGGCCCAAGGTCATGCTGTTCGATGAACCTACCTCGGCACTCGACCCGGAATTGGTCGGGGAAGTGCTGCGGGTGATCCGCTCCCTCGCCGAAGAAGGCCGGACCATGATCCTGGTGACCCATGAAATGGCCTTCGCACGCGATGTCTCTTCCAAAGTCGCCTTCTTGCATCAAGGCCTGATCGAGGAAACCGGTTCGCCGGACGAAGTGTTCGTACACCCACGCAGCGAGCGTTGCCGGCAGTTCGTCAACGCTCATCAAACTCGCTAACGCCACATAAAAAGACGGGAAAACACCATGGGAAATCGACGTTTTGCACACTGGTTGACTGGCGCCGCCTGCGTATTGCTGGCCGGCATGAGCGCAGCTCAGGCACAGCCCATTCGCTTTGCAGTCGCCGCGGAACCTTATCCGCCGTACACCGAAAAACAGGCCAACGGTGAATGGAAAGGTTTTGAGGTCGACTTGATTCACAAGCTGTGCAGCGAAATGAAGGCCGAGTGCGAGATCAAGGAAGTGGCGTGGGACGGGATCATTCCATCGTTGTTGGCGAAGAAAATCGACGTGATTTTCTCCTCGATGTCGGTGACCGAAGAGCGCGAAAAACAGATCGCATTCAGCAAAGCCTATTACGACTCGGTGGTCGCGGTGGTGGGGCCGAAGGACGCCGTCGTCAAAAAGTACCCGGATGACCTCAAAGGAAAAACCATCGGCGTGCAGAACTCGACAGTCAGTGCGAGCTACCTGAAGACCTACTACGAAAAAATTGCCGATGTGAAGTACTACGACACCCAGGACTCGGTGAACGCCGACCTGCTCGCTGGCCGCATCGACCTGATGATGGCCGACGGCACGGCCATGGCTGCTTTCGTCAAGACCCCGGATGCCAAAGACCTGGCCTACCTCGGCGCGGTGCCATACGACCCGATCTTCGGCAAAGGCGTGGGCGCCGGTCTGCGCAAGGACGACACCGACCTCAAGAGCAAACTCGACAAGGCGATCCAGGAGTTGCTGGCGAGCAAGGACTATGACGACTTGTCCCAGCGCTACTTCGGTACAAGCGTGAAGCCGACGTTCTGACCAACCGGGCGCATATAGAACCCTGTGGGAGCTGGCTTGCCGGCGATTGACGCGACGCGGTGTGCCTGACGTACCGCCTTCGCTGGCAAGCCAGCTCCCACAAAGGCTATGCGGTGCGTTCACGGTTGTTACGGGAGACTGAAATGCCTGCAATGTTCGATTTGATCAATTTCAGCGAGCAAGGGTGGGGCGGGGCGCTGCTCAAGGGGCTCTGGATGACCCTGCAGATCTCGGCCGGAGCATTCGTGCTCGGGCTGGGGATCGGCTTGCTGGTGGCCTGCCTCAAGTTGGGTGCGCCAAAACCGATTGCAGCACTGGCTCGCGGTTACACCACATTGTTCCGCGCGGTGCCGGAGTTGTTGCTGATTCTGTTGCTGTACTACATGGGTTCGATGCTGCTCAACTCGCTGATGACCTCGCTGGGTTACGAGGTGGTCAATGTCAGCGGCCCGTTGGCGGCGATCGTGGTGCTGGGACTGGTGCAGGGTGCCTACGCCTCGGAGATTTTCCGTGCGGCGATCCAGGCGATTCCCTATGGCCAGATCGAAGCAGGCAAGGCCTTCGGCTTGCACGGTTTTGGCCTGTTCCGGCGTGTCACGTTGCCAATCATGGCCCCTTACGCAATGGCGGGGATGGCCAACCTGTGGATCAACCTGATCAAGGACAGCGCCCTGATCAGCGTGGTCGGCACCAACGAGTTGCTGTACACCGCCAAGCAAGCGGCGGGTTCGACGCGTCACTATCTGTTGTTCTACCTCACGGCCGCGGCGTTGTATTACGCGGTGACGCTGGTGTCGAACTACCTGTCGGGACGGTTGGAGCGGCGTATTCGTCGCTGGATGCCTCTTGTTGACTAAACCGGCTGAGTAAATGAAATGATTCCAGCGTGGACAGTTGAATACGCATCGCTGTTGATCAGGGGGCTGCAAACGACCCTCATGATTCTGTTGATTGCCAGTGTGCTGGGTTTCTTGCTGGCGATTTTGGTAGCCCTGGCGCGAATCTCGAAGAACACAGTGATCGCCAGGGTCAGCCTGTTTTACACCAGCGTGACCCGCGGCACGCCGCTGCTGATTCAGATTTACATCTTCTACTACGGACTCGGCAGCCTGTTTGCGCAGTTCCCGCTGATTCGCGGCAGTTTTCTCTGGCCGTACCTGCGCGATGGTTACTGGTACATCGTGTTTGCCCTGGTGGTGTCGGTTGGCGCCTATGTCGGCGAAGTGATCCGCGGCGGTCTGTTGGCCGTCCCGAAGGGTGAAATGGAAGCAGCCTCGGCGTTTGGCATGACGGCTCGCCAGGCACTGTTGCGCGTGCGGCTGCCGCGGGCCTTGCGTTTGCTGTTGCCGACCCTGGCCGGGGAAACCGTGATGCTGCTCAAGTCCACGGCGCTGGCCTCGACCATCGCGGTCATCGATCTGCTGGGGGCGGCCAACGTGGTTCGAGCGCAAACCCTGCAAGTCTACGAACCGTTGCTGCTGGTGGCCGGTGTCTACGTCTGTCTGACGTTCCTGATCGAAGCCTTGTTTGCCTTTTTCGAGCGCCGGGGAACGCCGGTACGCAGGTCCGCATGATGAACAAACCGTTGGTTGACCGCTCGCTGCAAGGCATCGGCCTGTGCACCTTGGGCTACGCGTTCCTGTCGTTGCAGGACGCCGGCATCAAGTGGCTGGTGGCCGACTATTCGGTGGTCAGCATTTTGTTCTGGCGAGCCTTGGTGGTTGCGGTTGCGTGCTTGCTGATCGGGCGTTTGTCGCTGGTGCGCCGTGCGTGGCAGTCGTCCAGTCGCCGCTTGCTGGTCGTGCGCGGGTTGCTGTCGATCGCTGCGTGGCTGCTGTATTACACGGCAGCCCGGGACCTGACGCTCGCGGAAATGACCACGTTGTATTTTTCGGCGCCGATCATGGTCACGGTGCTGGCGACTACGATACTCAAGGAACGCGTCAGCGGTTGGCAGTGGTTTACCTTGCTCATCGGTTTTGTCGGCGTGGTGATTGCTTGTCGCCCCAACAATCTGGCCGATCCGTTGCCGATTGTGCTGACACTGTTGGCGGCGATGTGCTGGGCGTTCACCTATATCCAGCTGCGCCAGGTGGATGACCAGACCTCGGTGCTGGAGCAGATGCTGATCACCAACGTGGTGTTCGTCATTTGCATGGCGGTGGCATTGCCCTGGACCCATACGCCAGCGCCGACCCCGGCCTGGCTAGGCATGCTGGGAGCGGGCCTGTTGGGCGGCATCGGCCAGTTCCTGCTGTTCGCCAGTTTCCAGCGCGCCACCGCGACGGTATTGGCACCCTTCGAGTACACGGGATTGATCTGGGCGTTCCTGCTGTCGAGCCTGATCTGGGGCACGCTGATGGATGTGTCGTTGATGATCGGCGCCGGTTTGATCGCGGTCAGTGGCACCCTGGCGATGATTTTCGGCCGGCATCCCTCACAGGACGTCGTCGGTGCTGAATGCTCCGTGTCGCAACCCCTTTATCCAGCAGCGGCAGATGTGGAACCCGTTGACCAGGCTGAAAAATTACGTTCATGACAGAGGGGAAGGGCATGGCGCAGGACGTTTCATTCAGCGTTCTTAACAACAATGGTGACGCGGTGCAGGTCGGTGCCTGGCGTTTCGAAGGCGACAATACCGGGCCGAAGGTGCACTTGCAGGCTGGGGTGCATGCCGATGAAATTGCCGGAATGCTGGTCTTGCACGTCTTGATGCAACGACTTGCAGTGGCCGAGGCCGGGGGCCGACTGAAGGGCAGCGTGACCGTGGTGCCACAGGCCAATCCCCTGGGCATCGGCCAGTTTCGCCAAGGTCGGATTCTGGGGCGCTTTCACGATGCTACCGGCCATAATTTCAACCGGGACTTCGATCAATCAGCCGCGATGGAACAACCGGCTACGAATGTCCAGCAATGGCAAAAGAAACTGGTAGAACTGGCCGCGTCGGCAGACGTGATGCTTGATCTGCATACCGATGACGAAGCACTTCCCTATCTCTACGTGCATCGCAGTTTCTGGCCCCGAGGTCACGAACTGGCGACAGCGATGAAGATGGACGTGGCAATCATCTGGGACAATGGCGGCGATGGCTCATTCGAAGAAACCATCATCGCTCCGTGGTTGCGCGAAGGTACGACGCAAGGTCGCATGGCCGCTACCCTGGAGCTGCGAGGGCAGGGCGACGTCAACGACCGCTTCGCCACGCAAGACGCCGATGGCCTGTACGCCTGGCTGTGTGGCTACGGAATTATCGACGAAGTGACCGCACTGGCCGAATGGCCTGTCGAGACCAGGGACATGGCGCAGATGGAGACCATTCTCGCGCCACAATCGGGCGTACTGATCTTTGAAAAAGAGCTGGGCGATGTCGTTGAGCAAGGCCAGCGGTTTGCGCGAATCCTGCGGCGGCCGGGAGATCCGTCTTCGCAAGTCGTCTTGTTGGCCGAACAAACCGGGCGCATGGTCACGCGTTATCGCGATCGCCTGATCCCGCAAGGCGCGGTAGTGGCCAAATTCACCGGTAGCCGTGTTTCACGCAACTGGAGCGGCGGGTTGCTGGATCCGAACTGAGCGTTGAAGGGATGAATTTTATAACTACGCTAAATGCCTGTTTAGTCGAGTTAATCGCCGATCGTCGGCGAAAACACGTAAATACAAGCCAAAAAACGTTAGGAGTGTGCGACGGACTCAGCCGGACAATTGATCGTGGCGCTCGAACTGGCACTGCACCAGATGCAGCGAATACCATCGACGTTACGCTCCGACAAACAAGCCATACCGACCAACAGGGACGGCTCACGATATTGCGGATGGCTGAAGATTCGCCCACAGGACATTTTCCCCCAACCAGTCAGGCGTGATGCATTACTACCATTTGGGTGACGCCATCGAGTACTCACTGATTTTCCCAGCCGGCACATTGAAAACGCAACGACGTTGTTGCCGGGTGGAGTTTGCAAATGCACATAGCTGGCGGAATCTGGAAAGCGTCATCGGCTGATGACGGGCTCATCAGGATTCGGTCTGGCCAGCGAAGCCATTTCGCCAGGGCTTGATTTTTGCCGATATGGAAATCGTCAGCCAACAAAAACTGGTAGAGCAATTTTCAGAACAACTGCAGTTGATTGATACGCTGGCAATTCGATGAGTATTCCTTGGGACGATTAGAGCGTTGAAATCCCTGTGCAACGAGCCTGCTTCTGAAATATCCTGTTACGCATAATGTATATTATGTTAAACCAGATGCTATGTTAGAAATGTTCATGAGACTCTTAAGGCACTGATTCGACAAACCCGGTTCTGCCGTCCACTCTCTCAACGGGCCATGTACTTCGTGTCCATGGCGCGTCATTGAATGAGGTGGCTGCCGATGAAGCTGATTCAGTGCCGTTACGCTTCTGGTCAGCGTGTACCGCTGCTCGTGCAGACCGGAGATGCGGCGCCGTTGCCCAAGCTCGTTCCGTTCATCTATGTCCAGCTCAAGCTCAGGCATCGTGCATTTAACACTACCGCAGCGCACCTACGTGCTATCCAGGCTTTCTATGCCTATGCCAGAAGCCGAGATCTGGATATCGATGAGGCCATCTTGGCCTGCCAGTTTGAGGCGATTCTGTCTTTACTAGACGGCTACGCCATCTGGCTCCAAAGCGGCCGTCAAGCGGACAATCTGGTCGCGCGAATCGGCAAAGCTGAAACGGTAACTTTCCGCAGATCGATCCGCGTACCCGTGACCAGTACCTGCGGTTGCTGAAACAGTTCCTGTCCTGGTGCGTCACTCGTTACATCCGCGCGCCCGTCATAACTCAACCACCCTGGCTCACATCGAAGTTGTATTTGCAGATGTCGCCGACGTCATTGAGCGGCGCTTTGAGAGCCATATCATCAATGTTCGTCCCGACCGCACTCGTTACCGCAGCCTGACAGATACGCAACTCCAGATCATTCGCAAATTGATTGTCCCGGGCGCTGCGGAGAATCCGTTTCCGGAACGACTGCAGTTGCGCAATTGGCTAATGATTAAATTGCTGCTGGAGACTGGTATTCGCCGCGTAGAGCTTCTGAAGCTCTACGCCACGGACATCAATCAGGGTTCTCAGCATGCTTATCTCAGCATCAATGACCGCGAACATGACCCAAGTGACCCGCACGCTGAAGAGCCTGCACTGAAAACACACGGGCGGACTGTAGGTATCTCCACACAGTTGTATGAGGTCTACGAGCGCTATATCCAGAGCGAGCGTCGCCCATTGCGTGATGGAAAATCGATGAAATTGCTGTATCGCTATTTGTTCATCTCTGACCGAGGCCGCCCGTTGTCGATTCGCGCACTGTCTAACGTCCTAGATCGGCTATTTCTGACCATTGAACTGGCTCATCCTGGGTTGTTGCCTACACTCTCTGCGCATGACTTTCGCCACACCTTCGCAGACCGTTTCTTGGCCTATCTGGTCGAAACACGCGGTAATGATTTGGAGCGGGCTACGGATGAACTCCGGCGGGTATGCGGCTGGTCCGATGCCTCGACCATGCCACGACGCTATGCGAGTCGTTATCTAGCAGAGTCGGCCAATCGTCATAACGCCGAACGAGCCTCGGCAGCCTGGACCCGCCGTGAAAATTAAGGAGGTTTGCTTGTCTAAATCCGCCGGTCGAGGTCACCCTTCACCCGCCTCCTCTTTAGCTGCTTATGTGTTTCAGGGCCCGGCCCAAGTTGCCATTCGAACACGTACCAATGACCAGCCACGCTATGTCAAATACCCGGTTGAATGTGTGGACATGGTACGACGGTGGGGTCGCACTGAAAATTGATTGGGCCGAGCTTGACTTAACTCCAGAGTTTAATGAAATAGCTAAAGGCTTTATGGCATACGCGCTGGAAAAGTATGCTCCCCAGACAGCGTTCATGTTTGTAAGGTCTCTTGCCTATTTATCAGGTACCAACCTCGCCCGTCACTTTCCTTGGGATCATCAAAATTTAATCGCGCAATTAGATGGATTCAAACGTTCAAGACATAATCTTATCGGGTTCCGCAGGCTCTATCGCTGGGGAGTTGATAGAAACCGGTGTCTGTTGCCTCCAGTTTGACAAGCAGGATCAAAACATCCAGCTGATGAAGTTATCGGCCCCAGCCCGGCCCTTGCATTTTGGGGCAATCAATTTTGTCCATGTCTCGCTTATACCCGGGGCCGATGGTGGAGTAGTGCTGGCGCACCCGACGTTGAAGTTCGAAACTGTAGTGGGTATCGGGCTCCCCGCCGTCAAAAGTCCTTAAAAACCTAAGAACTGATCAAAAAGGGATCGTCAGCTTCACCCTGTACGCATTACCTTCTGCACGGTTACGAACCTGGGTCTCCTGCTCCCACTTGGCTGTTAAAAACCAGCCCTTTTCGCTCGTGTATTTCACAGAAGGGCCGATCGCTATCGTCCTCCCTTTATTGTCTTCGACACGATCACCGTCTTGCCGGTCGTCTGTGGTCTGTTGGAGTATGTAACCGCCCACACCGACTACCCAGCCATTACCCAAGCCCCAACCCACTGCATAATCTGCATGCAGCTCCTGGCCAGAACGGTAGTCGGTAGCCTTATTGCGCAGGTTGAAGTCATACATGGTTTTCACATCGACGTTGAGCCCGTTCGGGTCGATATAGGACACCGCCACCACCGGTTCAACCACCCAATAATTGCGCCCGATATTGGCCAGGTCTCCGCGATCGTAGTCACCTGATGGCGCAATAAAATCCAGGGCGACAATGCTGTGCAGCTTTTCGCTGTGATGAAAGCCCAGCGCCGGTCCGAAGATGATGTCGCCCAACCCCTGTTTACTTTGCGACTGGCCGTTGAGCTCAACCTTGAGGTCCACCAGTGGCACGATGGCATGGATGGCCAGATTTCCACCCAGCACCTGCTGCTCGGTGACCCAGATCAATCGCGGGGCTATGGCGTTTGCCCGCGCCCTGAAGTCCACCGGCACTTTCTCGCCATGGTTGCCGCGCAGGGAATCGGCCTCGTAGTGACTGACAAAGAATTGCGTATACAAGCCCGGTGGTGGCATGGCGCCGGACATGTAGCTTTCCGCCCCCATCGGGTAGGACGATCCACCGCCTTCGGTAGCATGAACCCCGGCACTGGAAGCTGCCAGCAGGCTCAATCCGGCACCGCACAGATGACTTGCACGCGCGACTCGAAATACAGCTTTCATAAGGAGGTGCCCTTTTGTTGTTTTTATAGTCAGCCGAGACCGTGCCTCCCGTCGGGAGGTCAGCAGCGTCTGGCGTTGTGTTGCGGTTGAACTCAGATGCGTTTGAACAGCGCCGACCGTGTGGTTTCAGTGGCGCCATCGGCGGCGCTATAGAAGCGCTCCATGAAGATGTCGCGTTCGAACAGCCGCCCTTGCATCAGGCACGTAATCGCCGAATCGATCATCACGGGCGGGCCACACAAGTAAGCTTTACGGCTGCTGAAGCGACCGTCGAAATGCTCCTTCGCGGCGTCATGCACGTAGCCTTTGAAGCCTGTCCAGTCGGTATCCTCTTCCGCTTGGCTGAGGGCAGGCACGTAGGTGAAGTTGGCGTGGTCCCGCGCCAACGCTTCGAACAATTCGTGGTTGTAGAGTTCGGCCCGGTTGCGCGCGCCCTGGAACAACACGATCTGACGCGTATCACCTACTTCCAGCAGGTCGAGAATCATCGATTGCGGGCTAGATAACCCCGAGCCTCCAGCAATGAAAATCAGGTCGCCACTTTGCGAAGTGCGCACGAAAAATTGCCCGTAGGGCCCGGACAGATCCACTGCGTCACCGACCTTCAAGTCATCGTGAATCTTGCCAGTGACCAGGCCGCCGTCAACACGCCGCACGTGCAGTTCAACTTCATCGGCGCGGCTCGGTGGGTTGGCCAGCGAGAATGCGCGCGTGCCTTCAACCCCGGGTAGTTGCAGGTTGATGTACTGGCCGGCCTGGAACGCCATTGGTCGATCAAGCTTGAGGTGTACGCCCTTGATGGTCGGCGACAGGTCCACCAGTGCGCTAACCACGGCGCGGTAGTCCTCGACGGGATGCCCGTGGAAATCGGGGTCTGCATCGATATCCGCCTCGATCACCATGTCGCTTTGCGGAATCGCACAGCACGCCAATACCTTGCCTTCATCGCGCTCCATATCCATCAAGGCAAAAGACGATGCCGCGCCCAGGTCCGCTTCGCCTTCCAGCACCTGAACTTTACAGGTAGCGCAGGTGCCATGCCCGCAGGCAAATGGCAGCCAGACACCCTGGCGTAACGCTGCCTGGAGAATGGTCTGCCCCTCTTCCACTTCGATCTGCTCGCCAGTGGGTTCGATGGTTACTTGGTAGCTCATCGCCATGTCCTCAGTTGAAAGTGCCGGCAATGCCGTTCAAACCAGGTGTATTGAGGTGCAACAGGCTTTTGTGGTCGATGCCGTTGTCGATCAGGCTCAACCCGTTGTCCGGGGTGAACGGGCGATCGTTCAGACGCCACAGCGTCTGGCTGAAATCAATCCTCGCAGCATCCGGATGCTGGGAAATCGAGGGCTTGACCACCAGCTCGATAAAGTCGGCGAAGGGCATCGCCGGTGGCAGCGGAAAGGTAAACGGGGCACAGAACATCAGGTGCTTTTCCCAGCAAAGGTACACAAGTTGCAATCCATGGAAGTTTTCCTGGCGATCCAGGGGTTGGGCCTCATAGGCACCGATGGAAGTCACGGGCATGATCTTGTCCTTCTTGTAATGGGGTTTTCGAAGCGGACCCGCAGGCCCACTTCGTCACACGTCTCAGGCATCAACCGGTCTTGCGCAGGTCCGGGTCAACGGGCGTGGCGGGCGCACTGCTACGATCGTTGGGGTGCCAGTCCTGCCAGCGACGGTGCTCGGTGGAGCCCAGGTATTCGAGGTTGTCCTGACCGGGGTTGATGTTGTAGTAATCGCGCACCACCGACTCGACATCCCCGCCACCGCAATTGCCCTGAAGAATCTGGTGCACGGGTAGCCAGGCCTGGATGTACTTGATGGGCTCGTATTCGAAAATGTCGCAGCAACCCTGGGAGCAAAAGTGATAACGCTCGCCTTCGTGCTCGGCGCTGCGATGGCTGAGGGTGGTTTGGTCATCTGGCTCGCCGAACGACAGCGGGATCTGGCAGATTTGGCACAGCATCGGCAGGGTCGGGTTGTAAAAACGCTCACCCTTCTCTTGCAGCGCACGCCAGTGTTCAAAGCGCGGCCGATAGATCTTGTCGAAGGTGTCCGGGTACTTTTCCGATAGCCAGTCGAGCTCTTCGTCGGTCGGCATCCAGGTGTGGAAGTTGGTCGCCTGACTGTATTGGTAGAAAATCGACCAAGCCTGGTGGCTGACGTGATCCTTGGCGTTGTTGGCCTCCTCGACATGCTTGGGCGGACGGATGCCGTAGCGCTCCAGGTCCTTGAATAGCGCACCCCCTGCCTCTTCGAAATACACACCCCAGGCCTCGGACCAGGACATGACTTTGTTCGGCAGCATGTAATCCATCATCATGCCGACCAGCGTCAGCAGGCGGTAACCGCGCCAGAACCACTTGTCGATCCAGCGCTGGATAATCGGCACGTTGTCTTCGTGTTGCTCCAGCAGGAACTTGATGACCTCAAGGCCCAGGGTCATGTGCCGGGCTTCGTCGGACTGCGCGGAGAAACCGAAAGTGACCGTGGCCATGTCGCCGTTGAACGCCGCACCGGACATAAACGGAACAAACAGCAAGTTGGTCAGCACGTACTCGAACGAAAACGAGATCGCCGTGAGGAACTCGAACGGACCTGCTGTGCGCGCATCTTCGAAGAACGATTTGGGCACCGACAGGAACCACACGCGGTCGTGCATGTGGGCAAAATCATGCAGGCCGTTGAAGTGCTTGTTGTAATGACTCATCGCGTGAATCTGGGTCTGCACATGGCGCAATTCGTCGATGGCCTGCATCTGGCACGCGATGCGCGCACCGGCACCACTGAATTGCCGGCCGACCCGGGCGAAGCCTTGATACGCCTGGTATTCCAGAGGCGTGACGGCCGACAGGAACAGCTTCAACGCGTTGACGTAACGGGCATCCGACAGCGTGGTATGGCCATTGTTTTGCGAAAACGCATCGAAGATTGCGTAGAGCTTTTTCTCTTTTTCAGCCTGGTACTTCCAGTAGGTATCCATGGTCAGGCGGAACGGATCTTCCCACTTGTCCCAATCGGTAATCTTGATCCCTTCAAAACGTTCATGCGGGTAGATGTCCTCGTGGGTCTGGTAGCTCGGCTCCCAGTCCAGGTCACGGGTCATGCAGCGATATTTTTCTTTGGCATTAAGGCGTTTTTTCACGGCCATGATGGCGCTCCCGAATTCTTGTTGTGGATCAAAGGCGGCTGCGATCGATGATCAGCTGTTCCAGTACAGGGAGAAGCTGTCGTCTTCTTCCGCAACGTTGCCGCCCAGGGTGATCACGTACATCAGCATTTCCTGGATATCCCACGAGGTACCGGTCAATTGCTCGACAGTTTCGCGATGAATATCCAGTCGGCCCTTGGCCTCGATGCGGATCATCGACGGTTGATGCTGGATCTCGGCATGGGGGTTGTCCCGGACAATTGCGTCGACAATCGAGCGAGCGTAATCGGTGTCTTGTAAGTTCATGTAAACGAGGGAAGTCATTCGCTGGCTCCTGTCAGGCCGATTTTTTTCAGGCGTGCGCTGAACTCGGCGCAGACGGCATCCAGAGAGGATGCATCGAGGCTCATCGCCGCCAGGGGCTGAAGTGCCTCGATAGAACGGGCACTCCAATGATCGATCCAGCCTTGCACCAGCGACTTGTTGGCGGGGCTTTCGTTGATCACGGTTTTAAGCAGCGCATCAACCCAGCGCTGGCTTTCGGCGAACCACAGGCGCATGAACTCGGTCAGCATGCCAACCTGGCCGGCACCGTTGGCCGACAATTGCTCGTCGAGTTTGTGGAACAGCAGCGGGTACAACAGGCCATCGCTGACCAGGTTTTGCGCCACCGTCAGTTCGAACCAGTCGCGGACCACCAATGTGTCTTCGACAAAGCGACGCAGGCCCTGCCACGCCGGGTCGTTCAGCCACTGCTGTTTGGCCTGGGCCAGCAACAGGACATCGCCGTCATCAAGCATCAAGCCGATGCGTGACAGGTACTGCGCTATGCCTAACCGGTCCATGGCATGGAACATGTGCATTTGCGTGACGCTGGTGCCGAAGCCGTCGGCGGCAATGTTGCTGTTGTTCATGTTGGCACCCATCTCGGCGTGCCGCAGCGGCAACAGCAGCTTGCTGATCAGCTGGACGTTACGGGCGGACAGGCTGGCAAGCATGTCGCGCTTTTCGCAGAACGCGTAATCGTGCTCAGCGTTTTCCTGCATTTTGGCTCGGGCCTGAACGTAGGCGCCGTAGTAGTACTGACGGGGGTCAGTGACCGCGTACCAGTCGGCCATCACCACCGCTGTGCGGGTGGCGTCATTGAGCAGTTTGTCCGGCTGCCATAGCGGCCGGTAATGGAAATTGGTCGCGGACTCTAGATCGAAACTCGCTTCCTGGTAGCGGCTGGCGACTTTGTCACCAAACCGGCGACGCGTATGGCTGAAGGTGTTGCGGATTGTCTCGACGGTGGTCGTCTTGATCTCGACGCTCATGGAGTGGAGTCCTGTAGTTATTGTTGGGGGCTTATTCGGTGTCGCGGCTTTCGCCGTAGCGCCACTTCCGCGCATCGGCGTCGAGGGCATCGGACATCTGTGCGTCCATGTGCTGCACGTGATTGCTTTCGCAGAATTGCTGGAACGCCTGACGCGGCAGCACCAGCTCGACGAACAGGTCGGGATAGCCAATGGCGAAATCGAATTCGACAAAGGCATCGCCTGGCTGGCTGCGCACACGGACGTAGCGCGGCATTTGATCGAAGGCGTTGCCAGGTTGGCTCATGCTCGAGTACTCCTCTGTTGTTATGCAGAGGTACAGAGCAACAACAGTGCCAGCGTCGTCAGCACCATTAATAAAGCCCGATAAAACAATTAGTTAAGTGGTTTATTCAAACTCTATCCGAACGACCAGTACGGTACGTAGGCGAGATACAGCTCAACCAATTGATCATTTGATCAACCTGAATTGGAGCCGTTTGAGCAAATGGTCATTCAGAAATAAACGGGCCAGCACCCGTTGAGGCCCCCGCCCCGTAGCAACCTCGGTGAAACGCTGAATATCCATTTGACTTTCAGGAGCATTTCGGGGCGTCTATATAGACGTTAGCGAAACCAAGTCGTCGCCAAAGTTCTGATACCGTGCCTCGATTACGCCCCAGCCTGGGTATAAGGCCCCGTGTCCTCCCCACCAACAAAAAAAATAGAGGGTGTATTTGCATGACCATGAAATACCGAGCCGCTGAGCATTCCGCCCTGCTCAAGGACCTGACCGATCGAATTCATTTCCTCGGCAGCGAAGGTAAGATCTGGCTTGATGAGCAACGCATGATGCTGATGCAGGTTTCAGCGATGGCATCATTTCGTCGGGAGCTGCTCGATATGATTGGCGAAGAACGTGCAAAGGGCTTTTTCCTTCGCCTGGGCTACCAGTCCGGGCTGAAAGACGCGGAGCTGGCGAGAAAACTACGCCCCAACGGCAGTGACATGGATATGTTCCTGATAGGACCTCAGTTGCACTCGCTCAAGGGCATGGTCAAGGTTCATCCATTGAAGATGGATATTGATATTGAGGCTGGAATCTTTTACGCCGACATCGAATGGATTGACTCTTTTGAAGTAGAAAACCACCAGAGTGAACAACTGCATTCTGACCAGCCGATTTGCTGGATGCTGCTCGGATACGCGATCAGCTATTCGTCGTTCTTCATTGGCAGACAAATCATTTACAAGGAAGTCAGTTGCCGAGGATGCGGCGACAACATATGTCGAATCATCGGCAAGCCCGCTGAGGAATGGGAGGATGCCGATACGTTCATGCGCTATTTCCAAAATGATTCGATCATCGACGAACTGCACACCTTGCAGCTTCAAGTCGAGAATATGAACCAACGTCTCGAGCTACGTGAAGGTCAGTTTTACGGCATCGGTCGTTCGGCGATATATCGCAAAACCTGTGAGCTGATTGACAAGGTTGCCCTGGGTAAAGCATCTGTGTTGCTGCTTGGAGAAACGGGTGTTGGCAAGGAAGTCATCGCTCGAAGTTTGCATCTACGAAGCGAGCGCGCCGGAGGTCCTTTCATTGCCCTTAACTGCGCCGCCATAACGCCGGACCTGATTGAAGCTGAGTTGTTTGGAGTGGAAAAAGGCGCCTACACCGGCGCTCAACAATCTCGCATGGGTCGCTTCGAACGGGCGCATGGCGGCACACTGTTTCTCGATGAAATCATCGAGCTGACGCCACGAGCTCAAGCCAGTTTGCTACGCGTTTTGCAGGAAGGGGAACTTGAACGAGTGGGTGACAGCCAGACCCGCAGTGTGGATGTGCGCGTCATCGGTGCTACTCACGAAGACCTCGGCCAAGCCGTGAAAGAAGGACGTTTTCGCGCCGACCTTTACTACCGATTGAATGTCTATCCAGTCCGAATCCCCGCGCTGCGCGAGCGTCGCGAAGACATCCCACTGTTGATCGAGCATTTCCTTGAAAAGCTGCATTTGAGCTACCAGAAAAAAACCCTCGGCCTTTCCGATCGTGCTAGCGAAGCCTGCTTGCGCTACGACTGGCCTGGCAATATTCGCGAGCTGGAAAACCTTATGGAGCGCGGAGTAATCATTACCGATAGCAACCAAAGCATTTCGGTAGAGGCACTGTTCCCACACCTGTCCGCCGAAGCTCATAGCATCGGTCTGTCGAGCGAAGGTCATTTGATCAGTCAGACGTTAGAGCCAACGCATGAGTGGGTGGATCGGTTACTCGACTCGGGAGTGAGTCTGGATACTATGGAAGAACAACTTTTGCAGGGGGCGATGGAGCGCGCTGGGCAAAATGTCTCAGAAGCCGCGCGCCTGCTAGGAATGACTCGGCCAGCACTTGCCTACAGGCTGAAGAAATTGCCGGATGGACAAAGGAACGCTGACGATTGCAAATAAAAAGTGAAGCCCCCCCACAACTCAGCAGCCACCTGTGAGTATTGCTACGTCCAGTAGTCGACCTGATGATGCTCGCCGCTCGATAGAAGTCGCAATCAATCCCGGGCAATCTGTCATTTTCCAGGCTTAGGGGCAGGGTCGATACCACTGAGATCTCTCGCTGCGAAGTCGGCGAGGTGGAACATGGGCATCACATGCAGGTAACGCTCCTGCGGACGGCAGGAGCCCGAGGTGCTCACCGCCATCGACGAGCTGCACACATTGGTATGACTGAGCATCACGCGGTGCGCCCTTTCAACTGATCGAGTACCGCGCCGGCGTGGCGGTCCGCGGTAGCCAATTGGGCCTGTGAACGTGACGTCCAATACATCATTGCACGTCTTGATCAACAGACCCGTTGCCAGGCATCGTGAGTGTATTGAGGCTAAGTCCCGGTCGCCGCAATAGGTGCCAGATCATCGGGTGGTTCGGGTGGACTACTCTCTTCCGAGGCCTTGGGCACATCCACCGCCACCTTATTGAAGATCACTTCGCCACGCCCCTTGTCGTAGCCCAACTCAACACTATCGCCGGCTTCCAGCTTGCCAGCGAGCATTTCCTTCGCAAGCCGCGTTTCGACGGCCTGGCGAATCTGACGTTTCAACTCGCGCGCGCCGAACTCAGGCTGATAGCCAACATCCGCCAGATAATCAATGAGTGAACCATCAATTTTCACTGTGATGTTCTGTGCAGCTGCGGTTCGAATGACCCGATCAAGCTGAATGCTCACAATCGACCGGATGTTGTCACGGGTAAGGGCATGGAACACGATGATGTCGTCAATACGGTTCAGGAATTCGGGACGGAAATGCCCTTTCAAGACTCCCATTAATTCATCACGTAACGCTTTATCCGTAAGGCGTTCATCTTCTGGGCGCTCAAGATTCTCCATGATCACGTGAGAGCCCAAGTTGCTGGTGGCAATGATGATCGTATTGCTGAAGTCCACAACACGCCCCTTGCCGTCCGTGAGACGCCCATCGTCGAATACCTGCAGTAATACGTTGTTCACATCGGGATGCGCCTTCTCGATCTCGTCGAGCAGAATCACACTGTAGGGCTTGCGGCGAACACGCTCTGTCAACTGCCCGCCTTCGTCGTACCCCACATAACCGGGTGGCGCGCCTATCAACCGGGCAACAGCATGACGCTCCATGTACTCCGACATATCAATACGAATGATCGATTGCTCGTCACCAAACACCGTTTCCGCCAGCGCTTTGGCAAGTTCGGTTTTGCCGACGCCCGTAGGGCCAAGAAAGAGAAACGTGGCAATAGGTCTGTTCGCCTGGCCAAGGCCGGCTCGAGACAAACGAACAGCATCGCTGACCGCGAGAACGGCATCTTCCTGTCCGACCAGCCGATCACGCAAAGTGTCTTCCATGTTCAACAGCTTTTGACGCTCTGCCTGCGTGAGCTCAGTCACTGGAATACCGGTGAGACGGGACAGAACTTCGGCAATTGACTCCAGGGTCACCTCAAGGGTTTCGGAACCGGTCTTGCGCTCCCAGGCTTCTGTTTCCTCCCCCAGTTGCGCTTGTTTTTGACCAATGCGTTCTTCGAAGCCTTTGGATTCATCAAAACGTTTACGGGAGGATGCATAATCCTGTTCACGTTTAAGCTGCGTGATTTCGGCTTCCAGCTCCTGAATGCCAGCCGGCCTTGAGGAGGAACTGATTCGGACGCGGGCGGCTGCCTGATCGATCAGGTCAATGGCTTTGTCCGGCAAAAAGCGCGAGGTGATGTAACGATCCGACAGCTCTGCTGCCGCCACAAATGCTTCATCGGCGAATGTGACCTGATGGTGAGCCTCAAGCTTATCGCGCAGCCCACGCAGGATAATGATGGTCTGTTCGACGGTGGGCTCGGCTATCAGCACAGGCTGAAAGCGTCGTTCAAGCGCTGCGTCTTTTTCGATGTGCTTTTGATACTCATTGAGTGTCGTCGCACCGATCAAACTAAGCTCCCCACGTGCCAATGCGGGTTTCAGTACGTTGGCAATATCCAGGCCGCCCTCCTCACCACCCTGCCCCGCGCCAACGATCGTGTGTAACTCATCGATGAACAGAATAAGCTCCGAGCTTTTTGCGGCGACTTCATCAAGCAGTTGCTTGGCGCGCTCTTCAAATTCACCACGATATTTGGAGCCCGCAACCATTGAGTTCAGATTGACTTCAACGAGCCGTCTGCCACGCAAGATCTCAGGGACGTCACCCTTGACGATACGCTGTGCAAGCCCTTCAACGATGGCTGTTTTACCAACGCCGGGTTCACCAATAAGCACTGGATTGTTTTTTCTGCGCCGTGCCAGCACCTCAATGGTATTTTCGATTTCCTGCGCACGTCCGAGTACGGGATCAAGCTTGCCCTCGCGAGCCAACGACGTCAGGTCGCGACCGAACTTGTCGAGTGTCGGCGTTCCCGTCGGGGTATCGACTCGCCCATCTTCAGCCCCCTTGCCCACCACCTTGACCACCTTCTGCCGCAAGGCTTCAGGCGTTACGCCGTATTTTTTAAGCAACGTCCCGGCAATACTTTCCGGGACAGAAGCAAGCCCGATCAACAAATGTTCGGGGCCTACGTACGAATGCCCTAAATCACGAGAGGCCTGGAATGCAAAATTGAACGCTTTCTTCAAGCGCGGAGAAATGGTCATCTGATCGACCGAAACCTCGGCAGTGCCCCTCTGCGCATGTTGATCGATGTAGCCTTTGATATCGTCCGCAGAAAGCTTCAGCTCCTTGAGCAAAGCCGCACCAACATCGGTATCTGCCAGCACGTACAACAGATGCTCGGTATCGAGATCGCTGCGGTTCAGTTCGTGGGCTTTCTCTCCGGCGCGCTGCAAAATTTCGAGCGTCTGGGAACTGAATGCATCGGTTGCATCGACAGATTCTCGAGGTACTTGCGCAGAGAGCCTGAAGTCATCGCCCCCCTGATCCTTTGCGCCGCCCATGCTGTCGAAAAAGCGAGAGACTCCCCCGCCCAACAGAGAGTCGAATGGATTCAACATGCTTTGATGGCGTAAGAGTTGGCGGTAATCGTGGTCGCAAACGGACATTGTTCTGGCTTGGCCATTTTGCGATACGGTCACCCGCGCGACCGCTGGTCTCGCGTTACATATTTCACAGAGAGTTGCCATGAGTTGTCTCCAAAAGGTGGATAACACGAACTCATTCAGATGGATCTACTTCCCTGTAAACGATGCTCAAGAAGCTGGGACATGAGATCCGCATTACGCTGAGCTTGATCAGGAAGACGATGATGTTGCGGGGAATGGCAGTCACGACAGACGATGCCATCCAATCAAGATAGTCGGATCTCATCAAAACACGCTATGGGCGACACAGGATACCGACGAACGACGTCTGATAATTTCATGGGCAACAGAACGAGCGAGCGCGGCCTTGCTGAGGAAACCGAAAACAAAAACGCGTTCAGCTACTACGGCAAGCGAGAACAGCGACTATAGTCATTGGTGAGCCAGAGCGAATCCTGTCGCCGCTCTACCCTCCTGGCCCTCAATCAAATACCGCGAAAGCACGGCGGACGTCGTCGTGCTTCTTGAAGCGGAACGTGAACGTCTCACTGCCGAAAACACTCAGGCTCAGGCTGAGATCGAGGCATCGTTGCCGTTATAAATCCCTTGATGGTGGATGGAGTTATCCCGCCGACCAAGTCGTATCCCCCTGAGTAGACCCCAACCACCTTTCTATCAGGGCTCAAGCAATGAACACCTCAGAATTGGATGATGCAAAAAAAACGAATGACGACCTGGCTCAGGGGCCGCTGTCAGCCGGCACTGTCGCGCCCGACTTCACGCTGTACGCGACCCCTGATCAGCAGCTATCGCTGCGCGAGCTAAAGGGAAATCCCGTGATACTGGCGTTTTATCCCGCTGACTGGAGTGCGGTTTGTGGCGACCAACTGACTTTGTACAACCAGTTGCTACCCACATTCAGAGAATACGGTGCGACGCTACTGGGTATCTCGGTTGACAGCGCCTGGTGTCATCAGGCCTTTGCCAAAGATCGGAATTTTCACTTCAGCCTGCTGGCCGATTTCGAGCCCAAAGGGGCTGTGGCGCGACAGTATGGAGCGTACGACTCCCACCTGGGGGTTTGTAAGCGGGCGCTGTTCGTGATTGACAAGGAAGGGGTGGTCGCCTGGAGCTACGTCTCACCGATGGCTATCAATCCTGGGGCGGACGGCATTCTGGATGCGCTGGATGCTCTGGCGAGTTCGCCACAAAGAACGCCAGCCAAAAATTAACAGGTGATCACATGGCCACTCTCAAAGTCCCGGTAAGTGAAAACGACCATCGTCAGGGAAGTGCGCATGCCAAGGTCACACTGGTGGAATTTGGCGACTATGAATGTCCCTATTGCGGTGAAGCGTATTGGATGGTCAAAGAGCTACAAAAGCATTTTCGCGATGATCTGCAGTTCGTGTTCCGTAACTTTCCACTGACCACCGCTCACCCGCATGCGATGGGTGCAGCTGTCACCGCTGAGTATGCCGGGAGTCGAGGATTTTTCTGGGAGGCTCACGACGAATTGTATGAAAATCAGGAGCGATTGGGCCTGCCGCTGTTTCGGGCCATCGCTCTAAAACACGGCCTCTCCAGCGAAGAACTCGTTCTTGCCATGCAAGACGATACTTACCTCCCCAAAATACAATCCGACTTTAATGGCGGCGTACGAAGCGGCGTGAATGGCACCCCAGCGTTTTACATCGACGGGCTTCGCTATGACGGGGTTCCAGAGTTCGCCGAGATGAGCCAGATGATTGAGCTTTCGTTAGTGCGTGGGTGAAGTCGCTAGACAGCGACATCGGCTTGGCATCACCCACACCGAAGCCGGGGACTAACAGGGTTAGCTTCCTTCTACATTTAAAGAGGTGTACACGGAGCCGGCAACTAATGAAATCATTGAAGTACTATGAAAAAAATCGGCGCGCCACATGGTTAGAGTTGTTTTTTGACCTGACTTTTGTTGTTACAATTGGCAAAGTTACGCATACTCTCGGACATGTTCATCAAGGCCACTTTGAACATGAGCAATTATGGACATTTTTACTGATTTTTGTTCCATTGTGGTGGATCTGGTCTAGCCACACGATTTATTCCAATAGGTTTGATACAGACAGTAACCTTCACCGCTTAGCAACATTATTTATAATGTTGCTTCTCATTGTGGCATCTGCTCGGATCGGGGAAGATCTGGAAGTAAACTACCCCCTTGTTATTGCCTGCTATTTTGGTATACGTGCCATCATCAGTATTATGTACATTTCGTCCATAAGCAAACTCGATTCACGTAACGAACTCTCCTCCAAGCTTGGCTTCGCCCTGTTAATTAGCGCAGTTGTTAGTCTTTCATCCGTTCTTTTTGACCCACCCGTGCGTTACCTTGTCGCTTACACTGGGATTATTCTTGATATTCTGTTCCCTGTATTTTTCTGGACTAAACTAAAGCCACTGCCAGCACATACAGAACACTTGGTTGAACGCGTAGGCTTACTCACCCTCATCTTATTGGGTGAGTCAGTGATTAGCCTTTCTGGAGGATTATCTGACATTCAATGGGATCGTTATAATGTGATGGCAGCAATCACCGGATTTATCATGATTTGCAGTATCTGGTGGATCTATTTTGATAGTTTTTACCTGCTGAGCAAAAATGAAAGTAGTATGACTGGACACTCCCTGATTTACTCGCATCTTTTTCTATTTCTGGGGCTAGCACTCCTGGCAAATTTGATCAGGCATGCGATCCTGAATGACATTGCGATGCGCGATTTCCAGATTACGTCAATCATCGGCATGGCCTTATTTTTCCTAGGCAAGCAATATGGCTACTTCATAGCGGTACCTAAAATAAGGAAATACATACTGCAAAACACCTTAATCGTGTTTTCTCTAGGTGGGTTGGTTATATTCCTACCCCGCGTCGAGTACATATTGGTCGGCCTGACAGCAACCATGATCTGTTATGTTTTACTAAACTTCAGGTATCGTTGAATCTCTAAAGTTAGGCCATATCACGGGTGGATCAGCTATCCGCGCGCACCCACACATCCTTACCAACCAAAGTGGGTGGTCGTCTGGTAAAGCACGGGGGGGGCAAACACCCCGCGGGGGGGCCCGCGTCAAATGGCAGAAACCTAATCAAAGAAGGCCAGGGTGCGAACTTCGATACTCTCGCGCGGCGAGGCTCCCGGCGGCGTATTGGGATCTTTGAAGGCGGTGTGGGGCGTGAAGCGGGCACGGCCGTCGTGACGTGAGTCATACCCCTTGATCAGCAAGACTTCGTCACGGCGCATGTCCGGAAAATAGTACCAGCGCTGTTGCGGATTGTAGGCCAGGTGGTAGATCTCACCGATACGATCCGGATAGACCAAGTCGGTGGCCAGAAGGTCATTGGAGTCGAGCGTCGAGGCGTCCAGCACAGCCAGCGGTGAGCGCTTGACGGGCCCGCTCATCGGGCGCCACAGGTTAATCTGGGCCACCGACACCTGTGCGCCGGCCTGATCCTGACCCAGCACGTCGCGAATACGCTCAGGCCCCGAGCGGTCGGTGTAGTCATTATGCACACGGCTGGCTGGACCGCGAATATCCCGCCGCTCGGCGTCGCTGCGCCTAGTGTGGTCGAAGATGACGACTCGGCTCGCGCCCGTTAACTCCTTGATCAATGCCTTGACCTCGTCATAGTAGACGCTTTCCACTGAGGTATCGTCGTAGAGATCGTCGACCACCGTATCGCGCCGATGGAGTTCAAACCCCTGCTTGTCCAGAGAGAGGCTGTCTGCCAACGGACGACCGTTGTGTACCGTGACCTCGCGCTCCTCCTGCTCAGCAAAGTAGTGCGGTTCACTGTTACCGGTCAGCGCCTCGGTATGCACATAGGGCTTCGCATCGTGCTTGACCAGGTAGGTGAGTGTCGTGATGACGCTAGCGGGCATATCAGTTGTGTGCTTCAAGTAACACCTCCCAGTCTGCTGACCGCTTCAGGCGTGGTGTCACCGTGGCGGAGCTGTAACTTGTACGTAGGCACCTTCCCGCTCAATCGTATGCCTTCGAATGGACACTATCAAATGTAGCCCGAGGTGCATGGCATCCGACTGGTAAACAAGGACCACTGTAGCCTCAGCTTGACCATGACTGGCGCGTCGCACTCCGGGTCTGCGCCGATCATGAGAATCCGATATCCTGGCCCGCCCGTTACTATCGTTTGTCTACCATGAACGGTTCGGACGTTAGTTGAATCAAACTTCCCGCACCACTATCTAGAGAAGCGGAATGCTATAACTCACAAAAACACGATTCTGATCTACGTTGCGAGATGCTTCGCTGTTGGACTTGCCGTTACGCCAGCCGAACCCGACGCCTTTGAGCGCTCCGGACTGAAGGACGTAGTCCAGACTAATGTCTCTTTCCCATTCCTTTTGGTTGTTGCCTGACGTAGTTTTAATGTTATCGCCGGAGAGGTACATGACCGAGCCTTTCAGGCCAGGGACACCCAGAGCGGCGAAGTCGTAAGCATACTGACCGAAAGCTGTGCGCTCGCCGGCGCGGGTGAAAGTTTGGATCAGGCGGTCGGTATACAGATACAGGCTTGCTCCACCGGCGCCCTTGTCTATCAGGCTACCCTGGCTGAGTTGAGTGAAGTTGCTGCCATCCGACACACTTTGGTACCCCGCAGTAATCGCGTGGCCACCCAGTGTGTAAATCAACGCGGCACTCCAGGTACGGTTGTCGATCTCTCCACTACCGTTTTTGGTGTAGCCACTAATTCTGTAGCCTGACGTCCCGGAGCTATTTGCCCCTGACGAGTCAGTTTTGAAATAGCGCAGGTCGGTTTTAAGGGACTGATTGTCCGAGAGGGCAAGGGTGTGAATTAATCCCATAAAATGCTGCGTATAATAGTTGTCGAGGCTGGCGTAGTAGTACTGAGCTGTCAGATCTTTGGTGACGTTCCAATCGCCCCCGGCGAAGTCAAATTGATTGCTTTCCCGCGTACCACCGGCAACGGCCAACCCCGTCTGATCGCTCGAACCACGTCCTGTTGCATGTTCGATCCGACCTCCAGTCAAAGTCAGCCCCTTGAACTCGCTCGAGGTGATTTGACCGCCCTCGAAGGTTTGTGGAAGTACGCGCCCATCGTTGGCAACCAAAATTGGAAGTTTGGGAATCAAAGTGCCGTAGCGAAGTTCAGTTTTCGACATCTTGACTTTTGCGGTCAGCCCGAGCCGGCTCCACTCGTCGACGGCACGGTTGTCACTGTCAGAAGGCATCATGGTGCTGCCGACATGCCGTCCTTTACCGCTGTCGAGGGTAACCCCCAGCAACCCCAGACCATCGATACCAAAGCCAACCATGCCATCGGTATAGCCCGATTTGAAGTCCAGCATGAAACCCTGCGCCCATTCTTCGGTTCTGGAAGGGGCGGCAACGCCATCGCGGTTATCGTTATTGAAGTAGAAGTTTCTCATTCCCAAGGTGGCTTTGCTTTCACTCAGGAAGTCAGCATGCGCTTGGGCACTCAGGGTGATACTAAGAAACACCGAACTTGCAGAAATTTTTTTTACACTCACTTATATAGCGCTCCATTTGTTATTTTTAAAGTAATAGAAGCAACGCAAAATTTTTTCAGGTGCGCGTTTTTTATTCTTCTTAATATCTTGCTGAAAACGAGAAATCGACGATACTTCTCCCCTCCTACATCAACTTAATATCGTTAATGCTGGTTCCAAAGTCGTTCATCGCACCTGTTTTTGTTATGCAGCACGATAGCGTTAGAGCCGATTGTGTAAGAAAGGCGCAGGGAGTGCCTTGCCCGGGCAAATGGAGTTCTGCGTTGCGGTCTGAAAATTTATCTTATCGTCTGAATTTCAGGATTGGGGCCGGACCCAATTGTCGGTCGAGTACCCAAAGGCTCAGCGGGCTGACCTGACGACTGTCCTCTATAGCAACCCGCGGCGCGCCGATCACGATCACGACGCCCAAGTCCCAGACTGCGGTGTAATCATCTGCGACAGGTACCGAGACGGACGACGAACATGGCGGTTCCCCGCAAAGCCGCCTAATCTTGTTGGATAGTCCTCCTGCTTTTGCTCAGGCGATGTATTGGGCTGGAACGATCTGATTTGTTTTGATCGTCCATTCATCGCCAATCCGGGCCTGCCCGCGCGTTTTGCCAGCAACTGGCCCCTCACCCGGTCGACCCGACCAGCATGTACGGCGCAAAGGATAAAGGCTACACGCACTACCCCACCTGTCGTTCCAAGCGACCGATGCCGCAGCACCTCTTAAACAGGGGCGCAATTCAGGTTTCTCCCATTGAGGAAGATGAGCATGTATCGGCCGAGCACGATTCCTTATCAGCAGCATCGAGGGTTCAGCCGAACCTTCACTCAGGGTCATTTGAGCCTTGGATTGTTCTTTCCTATGGAGGCCTTCGATGGGGACACTCCGAGCATGCTCAACCAGGTCGCATTGGCCAAACGAGCAGAGGCGCTGGGCTTCTGCGCGCTCTGGTTTCGCGACGTGCCTCTTCGCGACCCTGGCTTCGGCGATGTCGGCCAAGTCTTCGACCCCTGGGTTTACCTGGGTTATATAGCCGCT
Organism: Pseudomonas sp. Sample_24; assembly: GCF_004307605.1. Taxonomy (NCBI): domain Bacteria; kingdom Pseudomonadati; phylum Pseudomonadota; class Gammaproteobacteria; order Pseudomonadales; family Pseudomonadaceae; genus Pseudomonas; species Pseudomonas sp. Sample_24. Next base: position 120,853 of record NZ_RCNW01000388.1, on the reverse strand, counting down.
CATACTTCAGAGATAGCGCTTGGCACCGCATCCATTGCCATCCCGTTACACCATCCCCTGCACACAGCCAAGGCATCAGCCAGCGTCGATCAGTTGAGCGCAGGCCGCTTGATTCTGGGGGTAGCTTCCGGCGATCGCCCGGTGGAGTTTTCGGCTTTTGGCGTCGATGCCGAAAGGCGCGGAGAAATCTTTCGGGAGTACTACAGGGTGATTCGCAGCGCCCACAGCACCAGCTTTGAGCCCATCCGCTGGAGCGGGGGTGAGATGCAGGGCGCAGACCTCATTCCGAAACCCACAACACAAGTTATTCCAATGCTCGTGACCGGGAATAGTCGCCAGTCACTGGATTGGATCGCGCGCGAAAGCACCGGATGGATCAACTATCCACGCCAACCGAACATGCAGCGACTGATCGTGGAAGATTGGCGGCTGGAGGTCATGAAGCAATGTGGTTCCGTCTATAAGCCCTTCGCTCAGTCGCTATACATCGACCTCGCTGAGAACCCGTCAACGCCGCCCACTCGTATTCATTTGGGGTTCAGGCTTGGACGCGACCACCTCCGGGGTTTGCTGGAGGTGCTTCAGGAAATCGGGGTGGACCACGTTATCCTGAATCTCAAATACGGTAAGCGCCCTGCTGCGCAAGTTATTGAGGAGCTGGGCACTCACATCGTTCCGCGATTCGGAGTACAGCCTCGTTCCGAAACGAATTGAAACCAATACGTTACCGGACGGATTCATCGTCAACTCTGCGACATAAAAAATGGCAGTGATGCCGCAGGCGGTTCAGAGGCCCGCAAGCGAGCCAGCCCGAGGAGTGAAATCAGAAACCTTCGAGAACGATCTTGCCCCGGGCCTTACCGCTCTCGACCAGAGCATGGGCACGACGCATGTTTGCCGCATTGATCGCACCGAAGTGCTCGCCCACAGTGGTTTGCAGAACACCTTGGTCAATCAGAGCGCTGACCCGATTGAGCAGGTGATGCTGGTTGATCATGTCCGGGGTTTCGTACAGCGAGCGGGTGAACATCAGCTCCCAATGCAACGACAGCGACTTACGCTTGAGCGGCATCACGTCGAGGCTTTCGGGATCGTCAATCACACCCAGACGCCCTTGCGGCTTGAGAACGTCGATCAGTTGTGCAAAGTGCTGTTCCGTGTGAGTCAGGCTGGCGACATAGTCGATCTCCGGCACGCCGAGCGCTTGCAACTGTGCGAGCAGTGGCTGGCTATGATCAATCACGTGATGCGCGCCCAACTGCCGCACCCAATCAGCGGTTTCCTGGCGTGAGGCAGTTCCGATGACGGTAAGGCGGGTCAACTGTCGTGCCAGTTGCACCAGCATTGAACCGACGCCCCCAGCCGCTCCGGTGATCAACAGGTACTTGCCCTCTCCCGAACTCTCGACGACACCGAGCCGGTCAAACAACAATTCCCAGGCAGTGATCGAGGTCAACGGCAACGCTGCCGCATCGGCGGCACTCAATGACCGAGGCTTGTGCCCGACGATCCGCTCATCGACCAGATGGAATTCGCTGTAGCTGCCGGTGCGGGCAATCGAGCCGGCATAGAACACTTCATCGCCCGGCTGAAACAGCGTCACTTCAGAGCCGATCTCGCGGACAATGCCTGTGGCATCCCAGCCGAGGATTTTCGGTTCTTTTGTGAAAGTTCCGGCGCGCACCTTTGTGTCGACTGGATTCACTGATACCGCGCGAACTTCAACCACCAGATCCCTTGGACCAGGTGTGGGCTTCGGGAGACTGATGTCGATCAATGCTTGCGGATTGTCGATGGGCAAGGCGTGTTGGGTAAAGGTGATGGCTTTCATGGAATCTCGCTGTCTGAAGGGTTGATCCACCCACTTGAAGCCATCTTCGACTTCCCATGCACAAAGAAAAACAAGCAGAATGCGCCAACACTTTCACTACAGGAGTGAAAATGATCCGCATCGATGATCTTGGTTTATTCATCCGTAGCGCCGCGCTGGGCAGTTTCACCGCAGCGGCGCTGGAGGCTGATCTTCTGCCTGGTCAGGTCGCCGCCGCCATCAAACGTCTGGAACGCGAGCTGGACGTGCGTTTGTTTGCCCGCACCACTCGCAGCCTGCGATTGACTGCCGAAGGCGAGCAATATCTTCCCACCGCCCACTCAGTGCTTGAGACCCTGCAGCAAGGCAAGGAAAATTTGCGTGGTAAGAACGCCACGCTACGGGGCGTCCTGCAAGTGACAGCGCCGTCCGATCTGGGGCGCAACATACTGCTGCCGTGGCTGACGCAATTCCGCCATCAGCATACGGAATTGGCGTTGCGTTTTTTCCTGTCGGACCAGATGGCCAATCTGTTTCGTGACCCGGTGGACGTGGCGATTCGCTATGGCCCGAATGAAGACGCCAACTACGTGGCACTGCCGCTTGCACCATGGAACCAGCGAGTGCTGGTTGCCTCGCCAGAGTATGTGCAACGCTGCGGTTCTCCCCAAACGCCGGATGACTTGAGCAAGCATCACTGCTTGCTCTATCTGCAAAATGGCCGGATCTACGACAAGTGGAATCTGGGCGGGCAAACCGTGCAGGTTTCAGGGCCGTTGTTCAGCGATGACGCCGATGTCGTGCGACGCTGGTCGTTGGAGGGCGAAGGTATCGCCTACAAATCCTGGCTGGATGTCAGTGCCGATATCGCCGCTGGGCGCCTGCTTGTGCTGCTGCCGGATTTTCCTGGCGAAGCTTCGCCATTGAGTCTGGTGTGCCCGCATCGCAAGCAGATCAGCCCTGCGGTTTCCCAGCTTTATACGTGGTTGAGTGGTCAGTTTTCTGCGCTGAAGCGCAGATGAACCGAATGACGACAATTGATGTAGCGCTGGGCACCGGCATCGTTTGAAAGGCTGACAAAAAATTCAATAGCTTCTCCTGTCCGTACCCTAAAGGGCCGGCTAACAGCCCTTTCCTTTCCAGCAAGCGCATAGGTATGACCTAAATCTTTGGCCAGTTATTTCAGTCACAACATTCACCTTAAATACAAGTGTTTTAATAAGGCCAGCATATAACCCATCTGATACTATTTTTTTTCGTTCACCTGAGCCTTTTTCGTCAACCAGCATTCTATAAAGTGCAAGCCCGATGTTCTTTAAAACAACAAAAAAGAAGCCAACTTATTTTGGCGCTTGGGCACACTGACGTGCTCAAGAATGCAGACCATCCCAGGACAAACAATAGGACCATGCTTTATCAGAAAGAAATGGGACAAATAACTATTCATTTGATTTGGAGATGGTGCCGTGCGAAAGCTTGGCTTGGGTTTCCTGGTAACGGGCGTTATAGGACAACTATCAGCATTAATATGGACGTAGCCACGGGACCACTTTGTGAAAACAATGTCGACAACTCATACATCCAGAAAGACGTGACAAAGCTAAAACAACTCATCGATGACACCGCTAATGAAGTTGTAACAAACCTCACTACAAAATATTCCGACGGGCTCACGCCCCTTGCGGAAACCGAATCCCCCATACCCGACTCAACGGAGGCTCACGCCGTACAGTTTTTGATCGAAAAGCCAGACGAATCGCCAGTATTTTCGCTGCCTTCACTGCCCACACAAGCACGCAATTGGACAATTATCCTTAGCGGCCTGATTGCTTCTACTGGCCTGCTTCTGGTGCTCTTCGCCCGCAAAAAAACCTCTGATCCGCAATGGCACGTCTTTCGCTCCGTGCCCGGGTCGCTAATCACGCTGGAAAGCCCGTGCTTAACGTGTGGTAGCTATATTTTCCACGCAAAAAAAGAAGCTTCCACCACGCCTACATCCGGCCTCTGGGTGGTTGAAATTGCATTGGACACACCCAGCCGCCCTCGCGCAGTCAGAGCCATTAAGCAACTGGAATTACCGGTAGCTCGGAAAGAAAACAACTTTGTCGTCATCGGCCCGTATAAACAAAAACAAGACGCCGCTCGAGTCGTTAAAGAGTTGAGTGAAAGTCATGGCGTTCGAGGATGGATGATGGCAGCAAATTGAAATAGTCCCATTTTAGCGCTGGGCCGACCTCGAACACCCCACCATTCTCAGCATGCCAAAAGAGAGTATTCATGATCGCAAAAGAACTTCGAGCCGAACTCGCCCTGAAGAAATTTCTGGACGCTAACTTATGGATCCAACTTGAACTCAGCGAGCTGAATTACAGCCTCGCCGAAAACTGCGGGCTCTCGCCAAAAGAATACCGCCTTACATTTCTGAAAGAAGCATTTGAAGCAGAAGCGGACGCTCACGACTGTGATTGCTGGGACTTCATCCTTCAGTGGGCAGCCGATACTAAGGAAGAACTTGAGTTGATGCGCGAAGAACGCATGAAAGAGATTTATGACTTTCTGGAAAGTTAATAAACCTGCAAATTTCGCAGCCTATAAAAGCCACCAGCTTTAAGATAAAAGACTAACTTCATAGGCGGGGGTATTTCCCAATACCCCCGCCCTCCTCTCGGTTCAAGCCGTCGCATAACAATCCACTACACGCCGATATTGGCTGGGTGAAGCTCCGATGTGCTGACGGAAAAACCGTGTGAAATGACCTTGCTCGGAGAACCCGAGGTTCTCCGACAACAGGCCCAACGTTCCACTGCGTTCCCGCTCAAGCCAAGCAAAAGCCCGGCGCATGCGCGCGTCGTTAAGCAACAGGGTCGGCGTCATGCCGGTGTCTTTCTTGAACAGCGCAAAGAAGTGTGCCCGAGACAGACCACAAGCCCGCGCGGCGTTGTCGATCGGGTTCGGATCATCGAGGTGCTCAAGCAACCAGGCGGTGCCACGGCGCACGCGCGCATCCCGGAACTCACCTGAGTTGGGCGCACCCAGCAGCGACAAATGCCGCCAGCTGGAAAAGTCCTCGATCAATTCGATCAGAAAGTCGAACAGCATGAACTCCAAGCGCTCTTTCGGCACTATCCCACAACCATGCGCTTCGGCGACCAGGATGTCGGCCAAGGTGCGATTTCGACTCGACAGCTCGATGCATGATTGGGCAAAAAAGTCCGGCCGACCGCTAAGCGCCAGCGACTGCTGGGCAGTGGCCAGCCAGGCGGGCTCGATGTAGAGCGCCAGGATGACGGTGGCACCGGCTCCCGGCTGCGGATCGTAGAAATGCGGCTCCCAGGCGTTGACCAGCACCGCCGTGCGATCGCTGAGCGGAACCCGCCGACCGTTAACGTTGAAGTAAGTGTCCTCGCCGGACACTTTGACCAGCACATGGCATTCGGAATGGGTATGGGTGACCAGCGAACCATCCATATTCAGCAAGGCGACCCGGCCAAACCTGCCGTGGAAAACCCGTTGGGCAATCGACATCAGATTCCTCCGCTCGCTTGAAGCGATATTGTTACAGACCTCATGCATATCATCAGGGCGTCTATCTATTTCTCAACCCCGGCGATCGCTCAATGGTTCAGCAGCACTTGGCTAGCCACTATCGCGCGCGAAGGACCGAGCGTCTACCTCGACTTTCGCAGCCCCTACGCTCGTCGGAAAAACCGCCTTACAAGGCATGGCGTTCTTTCCCGTGATACACGCGCAGGATATCCGCCACCACCGCCATAGCGATTTCCGCCGGGGCCTTGCTACCCAGATCGAGGCCAATGGGCATGTGCAAACGAGCAATCTGTTCATCCGTCAGACCACCGATGCGTTTGAGTCGCTCGGCGCGCTTGGCCGAGGTTGCTTGAGACCCCATGGCGCCGATGTAAAACGCCGGCGTGTGAACCGCTTCCATCAGCGCCAGATCATCGATTCTCGGATCGTGAGTCAGCGCCACCACCGCGGTCGCCGCGTGGCAGCCTCCGGCGGCTATGAACATCGAAGGCAGCACGCGCTGCATCTCCACGCCTTCGAGCTGGACATGCAGCATCTCTTCCCGGGGGTCGCAGGCGATGACTTCACAGCCGATGGCTCGGGCGAAACTGGCGCAGACTTCCGCGACTGGGGAGAGTCCTGCCAGAATCAGTCGCAAGGCCGGGCCGACGCTGATGCGCACCCTTTCGTCGACGACTTGTACCCGTTCGCTGCCGTGTCCGGCGTCTGGGTCCAGGCGCAAGGCACCGCTGCTCAGCTCGACGTGACGTAGTAGACGGCGCTGGCCGAGTAACGCCGCTTGCAGACTCTCCAGGTGCGCGATCCATTCGAGACTGGCAGCACGGTGCTCGACCAGCACGATCAGCACGCCACCACAGGGCAGTTTCAGGCGGTGGCGTTGCTCGACGCTGTCGCCATAACTGACGATCTGCGCCGGTTCGCGTAATTCACCGCGCGCCAGACTTTCGAGAAACTCCTCTTCGACGCAGCCACCCGACAGCGAGCCGACGTGTATGCCCGTGCCATTGGTCACCAGCATCGCCCCCGGCGCACGCGGCGCCGAGCCATAGGTGGAGAGCACCGTGCACAACCACTGGGCCTGCCCGGCGCGAGCCCATTGCAGTGCCTGGTCGATCACCTGAACATCGAGATGGCGCATGTTTTCTATACCTCAAGCAAAGCGTGGTACTGCATGCGGGGTTACGTTTACGGTAACCTGCGAGCAACCTTGTTCAATCGTTGATTCAACATGTCGCCACAACAATTTCTGCAACTTGGGCCGCTGCGCCTGGAATATCGCCAAATCCCTGCGGCTGACCCATCGCGACCGACGCTTGTGCTGCTGCACGAAGGCCTCGGAAGCGCCGATCAATGGAAAGACTTCCCCCAGCGCCTGGCTCAGGCCAGCGGTTACGGTGTAGTCACTTACAGCCGTCAGGGTTATGGGCAATCGAGCCCGGTAACCCTGCCGCGTCCGCTGAACTACCTGAGCAGCGACGGCCCTCGTGAACTGCGGCAACTGCTCGATGCCTTGCAACTGCCGCAAGTGGTCTTGCTCGGTCACAGTGACGGCGCATCCATCGTCCTGGCCTATGCCGCCGCCAACGATCCCCGCGTATTGGGCAGCATTGCACTGGCGCCTCACGTGATTGTCGAGACCGAGAGCCTCGATGGCATTCGCCACACCACCGAGGCCTGGCATCAGGGCGAGTTGCGCGACCGCCTGGCACGCCACCATGGCACCAATGTCGACGGCGCTTTCCACGGCTGGAGCGACAGCTGGTTGCATCCGGACTTTTCCCTGGACGATCTCGAAGCGCAGTTGGCTTGTATCGAAAAGCCGCTGCTGGTCATTCAGGGTCGCGACGACCATTACGCCACGCCCGAGCAACTGGTGATCATCCAGCGACAGGTCGCTGGACCGTGCCGCTGTGTGTTGCTGGATGACTGTCGGCACTCTCCTCAAACCGAAGCGCCAGAGCGGACTTTGCAGCTGATCGGCGAATTCCTGGAGCAACTCCCCACCGTTATTTGAAGTTGCCTTGGGTTTCTGGAATCACCACGCTGCCGATCAGGTAGATCACCGAGAGACCGACGGCGAACATCGCCAGCACCATGGGGATCTGCGCCGGGCTGCTGCTGACCAGGGAGACAAAGGTCGGCATGGTTCCGCCGAGGGCGAAACCGATGTTCCAGGACAATCCGGTGCCGCTGGCTCGCAGCTCGGTGGCAAAGCGTTCGTTGAGGAAGATCAGAATCGGCGCGATGATCGCCCCGCCCATGAAGCCTATGCCGACGCAATACAGCGCAGTACGGGTCAGCGAACCCGATTCGGCGACCCCCAGAAACATCATCGGCAGGCTCACCAGGTTGATCACACCCAGCAGCATGAAGGTCTTCTTGCGACCGATCAGGTCGCTCAGGTAACCGAAGGCCAGTGCTCCGACAATGGTTGCCACCGACCCGTACATGAGCATCTGCGAAGTCTGCGTATGAGGCACTTTGGCGACCACGTTGAGCAATGTCGGCAGATAACCGCAGGCCAGGTAATAGGTGGCACCGCCGCCGAAGGTAATGAGCAGATTGACCAGCATCACGGCGCGGTACTCACGACCGAACAGACGCTTGAGTGGCGACACGACCACGACCGTCGGCCCCTTGTTTTTGCGCGCTTGTTGCAGTTGCTGCCAGACCGGGGTTTCTTCCAGGTAACGGAACATCACCAAACCGAACACCGTGCTGAGCAGACCGCAGAAGAACATGAAGCGCCAGCCCCAGACGTCAAATTCCTCCCCGGGAAAGATCTGCGACAACACCAGATAAGTAGCTGACGCCAACAGCGCGCCCATGCCGGCGCCAGCGCCACCGATCAACCCGGACATCAAGCCGCGATAGCGCGGCGAGATGGATTCGGTGCCGATGGTGTGAGTGGAGGCAACGATGCCGCCAACGAAGATGCCCTGAATCACCCGTAATATCAGGAACAGTATCGGGGCCAATATGCCGACCTGATGAATGGTCGGCAACGCGCCAAACAGTGCCGTGGAAATACCGACGCCGACCATTGACACCATCAACGCACGCTTGCGGCCGTGTTTATCGGCATACGCGCCGAAGATCGCCGAGCCCAGTGGACGCACGAGCAAGGCCACGGCGAACGAGGCATAGACCGCGGCCAGCGACAAGGTCGGGGTGTCCGAGGGGAAGAACATGCGGCCGATGATCGGCGCCACATAGAGCAGAATGAACAGGTCAAACAAATCCAACGCCCAGCCGAATGTCGAGGCAAATGCCGCGAGCAAAGCCTTGCCCGGTGGAATCTGCGGCGTATCGATAGCGGCGCTGGTGGGTGATGCAGTTATTGTTGTTGTCGTAGTCATGGTTGCCTCACACAAACGGTGATCGAACGTTCTGCATCCCGGTGCACGGGTTGCGAGTAATCAGCAGGTCAGCGGTGAAACCTTGATGTGCCCTTTCAGTTGCATTGAAGGGGCGGCAGGCCCTGCTCCGTAAGGCGTACGCTGTTACCAACATACTCCCGGGCCCGCTCGCCAGTACGATTTACTCGCCGATAAACACGGCCGTACGCTTGCTGTGAAACGCTTCAACGCCTTCCTTGAAGTCCTTGGAGCTACGCAGACGGCTATAGCAGTGACCTTCCATTTCGATCGCGACGGTCAGCGGCGCATCTTCGTTGTCGTTGATCAGTTTTTTCGCCGTGCGCTGAGCCAACGGCGAGAAGCGCCGCAGTTCATCGACCAACGCGTCGACGGTGCTTTCCAGTTCGGTATCCGGCACGACCTCGGTTGCGATACCCCAGGCGTAGGCCTGGTCGCCGGTGATGCGTTTGGCGCGCATTACCATGTGTTTGGTGCGGGTGATGCCGATGATTTTCTGCAGGCGCGCAGAGCCACCCGAGCCCGGGATCTGACCGAGGTTCTGCTCAGGCAAGGCGTAGCGAGTGGTTTGCGAAGCAATGCGGAAATCACAGGCCAGGGACAGTTCGAAACCGACGCCGAAGGTGTAACCACGGTTGGCAACGATCACCGGTTTTTCGCAACGTGCCGGTGCCGCGACGTTCCAGGCCAGCTTGGAAACGTGCTCTGGTGACGCTTCGAGGAAGCCCTTGATGTCGCCACCGCTGGAGAAGTGTTCACCCACCGAGCGCAGCACGATGACGCGCACGCCTTTGTGTGCATCGAGGGCTTCGAAGACCTGGCGCAGTTCATCACGCTGACCCATGGAAATGACGTTCAACGGTGCGCGGTTGAGGATGATGTCGGCGCGCTCGCGGGACACATCGACTTCAACCTGGAAGCCATCGAACTGAGTGTCGAGAAATTGCTGGATCGCTTGTTGTTGCATGGGAGTGTCCTCTGGATGATTAGCTGATGGCCTTCAAGGCCTGTTCCTGAAATTCGGCCAGCAGCACGCGCCGCAGCACCTTGCCCACTGGAGATTTGGGAATCTGATCGACGAACTGATAACGCCGTGGCCGCTTGAATTTGGCCAGGCCCGAAGCGATGCAATGGGCATCAAGGTCGCCTTCCGAGACCTCGGCGCGCAGCTTGATAAATGCGGCAATGATCTTGCCCCACTGCTCGTCGGGCAGACCGACCACCACCACCTCTTCTACTGCCGGGTGCAGAGAGAGCATGTTTTCGATTTCCGCCGGGCTGACGTTTTCGCCGCCGGTGATGATCAAGTCATCGACACGCCCCGTGACGAACAGATCGCCCTCCAGATCGAAGTAGCCGATGTCACCGGTGAAATACCATCCATCACGCAATGCCTTGGCGGTTGCTTCGGGGCGGTTCAGGTAGCCTTCGAACGCCTCGTCACTCGCCAGGTCGGCGATGATCTGGCCCTCCTCCATTGGGTTGACCTGCACGTCTGCCGTTTCAGCATCGATCGGCACCACGCGCACGCGCTGGTTCATTGCACTGCGCCCTGACGAACCGGGTTTGCGGCTGGCTTGCTGGTCGATGGTGAAGGTGTAGATCTCCGAGCTGCCGTAATGATTGACGAACAACTGCGGCTGGAACGCCTGCTCGACACGACGCATCAAGCCGTCGCTCATCGGCGCACCGGCAAAGCCGATTTTCTCCACACTGGCGACTCGCTCGCGGGTAAAGGCCGGGTGCTCGATGAGCATGTGGTAGAGCGTCGGCACCAGGTACAGGTTGCTGACCTTTTCCCGCTCGATGGCCTGCAGCGTGGCTTCCACGTCGAACTTCGGCACGCAGACGAAATGTCCGTCGATCAGCGCCATGGACAGCAACGAACGCACGCCCATGGTGTGGTAAAGCGGCATGACGCCCAGCGTGCACTCGCTCTGGCGGTAGAGGTTTTGCGCGACGTGAGCAACCGCCGCGGCGCGTTCGCAACGGTGCCGCCGGGGCACGCCCTTGGGCTTGCTGGTGGTTCCGGAGGTGTACAGCAGCAGTGAAAAGTCTTCGGCGTCGGCCTGCAAAATGATGCCGGAGGGGGTCTGCGAACACAGTTCCTCGAAACTCAGGTCGGTGTTGGCGGCACGGAGCCCGGTGGCGATCCGTGGCAGCCTTGTGGCGGCGCTGCAACCGGCCACGGCGGTCACGGTAGCGTCGTCGTAAGCCACTGCACGGATTTGCGCGTCTTCGATGCAGTAGCCCAGTTCCTCGGCCGTCGAACGCCAGTTCAACGGGGTCATGACGATGCCCGCAAACTGACAGGCCCAATGCAGGGTTGCCATCTGCCAGCGGTTTTGCATCACGACCAGCAGTCGATCACCGCGTTGCAGCCCAAGGCATTGCAAGCCCCAAGCGGCGCTCTGGATATCGACGAACCAGTCTTCATAGGTTTTCTTCAATGCACCGTCACTGACCGCCACGGCGTGCGGCCGGCGTTCAACGGCAGCGAGGAAACTGCGTCCGAGATCGAACATTATTGTTATACCCCTTTGTTCGTTTGGCGCTGGGCAGCGACTTCGAGCACGGCCTGGACGATGCCGGTGTAGCCCGTACAGCGACATAGATGCCCCGAAAGCATGTCGCGTACCTGGGTCTCGTCCGGGCTGGGTACCCGTTCAAGGAAATCCACGCAGGACATGAGAATGCCCGCAGTGCAAAAGCCGCACTGCAAGGCGTGATGACGGCGAAAGGCTTGTTGCAGATCGCTCAGTGTGTCGTCGTCGGCCAGGGACTCGACGGTCTCGATACGCCGCTCGTGCCCCTGTACCGCGAGCATCAGGCAGGAACGCATGGCGACTCCGTCCACCAGCACCGTGCAGGCACCGCAGACACCGTGTTCGCATCCGACATGGACACCGGTGGCACCGAGGTCGTGGCGCAGGAAGTCGCAGAGTTGGGTCCGCGGTTCAGCCAGCGCTTCGCGGGCGCGGCCATTGAGTTCCAGGCGAATCGGAAAGGTTTGGTCGGCAGTTACACGCATATTCAGACTCCTTCGATCAGCTGATGACCCAGCTCGCGAATCAGTTGGCGGCGATAGGCAGCGCTGGCCTGCACATCGTCTTGTGCGTCGAGCGACCAGGCGGTTTGATTGAGCGCGTCCGGCAGCCCCGCACCGCGAGGCAGACTGCGACGTTGCGGACGGTCAGCGACCCCGCCGATGCCGAGTTCGACCTGGTCCGTGCCGATGGCCGCGGCCAGGGAGACAATGGCAAAGTCGCCGTGGCGCATGGCGATTTCGCGGAAGCGATAGGTGATGCCTTCGCGCTTGAGCGGAAAACGCACCTCGACGACCAGTTCATCCGCACGCTTGTCGGTGGTGAGAATGCCTTGGAAGAAGTCGGCAGCCTTGACGATGCGCTTGCCTTTTTTCGACTCGAGAACGATCTCGCCGCCCAGCGTCACCAGGCACAGCGGCAACTCGGCGCTGGGGTCGGCGTGAGCCACCGAACCGCAGACGGTGCCGCGATTGCGCGTCTGGAAGTGACCGATCCAGGGCATCGCCAGTGCCAACAGAGGAACCTCGTCCATCAGGGTCGAACGCGCCAGCAACTGCGCCTGTCGTACCCCGGCACCTACCGCCAGGCAATCCTTGCGCAGTTCGATATAGGCCAGTTCAGCCACATGATTGATATCGATCAGTAACTTGGGTTGAGCCAGGCGCATGTTCAGCACCGCCATCAGCGATTGGCCACCGGCGATGATGCGAGCTTCCTGGCCGTACTCGGCGAGCAACTCAACCACCTGACGACGGGTGTCAGCCCGAACGTAATCGAAAGCAGCCGGTTTCATTGCGCACCTCCCTTGCCAAACAGCGCGCCAAGCGAGGCCCGCAGTCGCGCCCACCAGCCGGTGGAGATGGCTTGGCCGCTGACCCGTTGCGACAGGCGAGTAAAGATTTGTCCGATGATCACTTTCGAGGCCCCTTGCAACATTCGGCCACCGACCGCGGCGACTTTGCCGCTGACCGCCACCTGGTATTGGTATTCCAGACGTGTGTGGCCATTTTCCAGTTCGACGAAACGCACCTTGGCCTGGCCCTGGGCTGAACCCATCGAGCTGCTTCCGGAACCGGACAGACGTAATGAATGCGGAGGGTCCAGATCACTCAGGGCAACCTTGGCCTCGAAGCGCGCACGGATCATGCCGACGCCGACGGTGACATCCGCGCGGTAACGGTTTTCGCCTTCAAGCACCAGGTCGTGACAACCGGGAATGATCGCCGCCAGCGTCTGCGGGTCGAGCAAGGTATCGAAGACCTGTTGCGGCGAAGCAGGAATCACCACCGAGTCGTTGGCCCGCAGTGCCGGTCCACCGGCAGGTGCTGTGTCCAGGTTTTCATCAGGCTCCATACCGGCGGGTCGTGGTGGTTCGTCGATCCCGATGAGCGTGCGTACTTTGGAGGGCGTCAGTGGCAGACGAATGTCCGAGCGACCGAGGGCGTCGGCCACCGCGTTGGCGATGCACACCGGCGTGCTCATATTGTTGCCCTCGCCCACACCCTTGGCGCCCAGCGGGGTGAATGGCGATGGCGTTTCCATGTGCAGGATCACCGGTTCGATCGCTTCCGGTGCGGTGGGCACCAGATAATCGGCGAAGGTCCCGGAAAGAAAGCTGCCGTCCTCGCCATAGGCAAACTCTTCCATCAGCGCCGCGCCGAGTCCTTGAGTGAAGCCTCCACGAATCTGGCCATCGACCAGCGCGGGGTTGAGCAGGCGGCCGGCGTCATGGCAAGTGACGTAGCGATCGATGTGGATCTCGCCGGTCATGCGGTCGATTTCCAGACCACAGATGTCGAAGACAAAGCCGTAGCACAGCGAGCTGTTGACCTGATCCTGGTCGTCTGGGGCCACCAATTGCGGCGGGCTCCAGAAGGCGGTTTCGCGCAGACCGCCACTTTCACCTTCCGGCAGCAGTCCCGGTGACCAGTGGGTCGCACCGGCAATCCGATGGAATGGCGCCACCGCTCCGCCATTGACCACAAAAATCTTGCCGCCCGCGAAACGGATATCTTCGGGACTGGCCTGCAATTGCTCGGCGGCAATTGCGGCGAGGCGATCGCGGATCTTCAGCGCTGCCTTGTAGACGGCACCGGCCACAGCGCCGGCGAAACGGCTGGAATAGTTGCCCGAGGCGATCGACCAAGCGTCCTTCTGGGTATCCAGTTCGACGTTGACCACGATGGATTCCAGCGCAACCCCAAGCACTTCGGCAACGACCTGAGCGACGGTGGTTTGATGCCCCTGCCCTTGCGGTGCCGAAGACACGTGCACGCTGACGTCACCCAGCGGGCCGACGTTGATGGTGGCGGTGGCGACAGCGCCGTTTTTCGGACCGGCCTTGCGCCGCTCTTCGGGTGTCATCGCAGTGGTGATGTAGCCCATGTTGGAAATCGATGGTTCGATGACTGCCGCATAACCGATGCCATAGATCCGACCTTCGGCACGCGCCTGATCACGACGTTTGAGCAACTCGTCGAGACCGCCGTCAGTCGCCGCCAAGGCAATGCCCGCCTGGTAATTGCCTGAATCGAGCAACGCACCGGCGGCCGCTTGATAAGGAAAGGCATCGGCCGGCACCAGGTTGCGGCGGATCACGTCCAGCGGATCAAGGTTCAATTGAACGGCGATGTGTTGCAGCAGCCGCTCCAGGGCGAAATACACCTGCGGGCCACCGAAACCACGGTTCAGGCCGGAAGGGGTTTTATTGGTCAGCACCACCCGGTTGCGCACTTGTACATTGCGGATCGCGTAGGCACCTGTCAGGTTGCCGTGCATGCGGTAGAACGTCGCTGGCTCAGGCGCTCTCAGGTAGGCACCACAATCGTCGATCTGGTCATAACGCAAAGCGGTGATGCGGCCATCCGCTTCGACCGCCGCTTCAATTTCGGTCACCCGATTGGTTGCCGAAGAAGCTCCCTGAAGATGTTCCAGACGGTCCTCGACCCACTTCACCGGTGCACCGACCTTGCGTGACGCCAGGCCCATCATCACCACGTAAGGGAAAACCCCTTGCTTGATGCCAAAGCTGCCGCCGGAATCCTTCGGAGTGCGCAAACGCAAGCGGTTGCCGGGAACGTTCAGTGCACGGGCCATGACCGTGTGCAACGCATAGGGGCCCTGGAAATTGGCCAGCACGTCATAAATGCCGGTGGCGCGCTCGTACTGAGCCAGCACCACATAGCATTCGATGGGTGTGCAGGAACTGCGCGGAAACTTCACTTTGAGCGAGACCTTGTGCGGCGCCTGCTCGAAGGCCTGCTCCGGCTCGCCATAACGAAAGCGCCGTTCGTTGACCACGTTGCTGCCGACTGCTTCGTGCAGGATCGGCGCCTGTTCGGCGGTGGCCAGTTCGGGGTCGATGATCGGGGGCAGCGGCTCGTATTCAACGCGCACACCTTCGATGGCGTCTTCGGCCAGATAACGGCTCTCGGCGATCACCACGGCCACCGGTTCTCCGACGTAACGCACCTTGTCGACGGCGACGCACCAGTGCTCCATCGGCTGACGCACGCCCACCGGAAACGGCAGCGCCCAGCGTTTGACGTCTTCGCCGACCAGCACGCCGTGCACGCCTTTCATCAGCAGCGCGGTGGAAAAATCCACCGAAGTGATCCGGGCATGAGCGTGGGGTGAACGGATGATCGCCGCGTGTAGCGTACCCGGAGGGATCGCAGCGTCGTCGGCATAGCAGCCGAGGCCGCGCAACAATGCGGCGTCCTCGACACGGGGCTGGCGGGCGCCGATGTGGCCGGTCTGGCTTTCAGTAGCAGGTTGGAAACTGGTCATTTTTTTCGCGGCTCTTGTTGTTTTGCAGCGCGATAGCGTTAGAGCCGAGTGTGTGAGAAAGGCGCAGGGAGCGCCTTGCCTGGGGAGAGGGAGTTCTGCGCCGGGGTCTGAAAATTTGCCTTGGCGTCTGATTTCCAGGATTGGGACCGGTCAGGCTAGCCGGTCAGGGATAGGCAAGCGGCATGACGCAGGAACGCTTCGATTTCTGCATAGGGCATCGGTTTGGCAAAGTAATACCCCTGGAAAACATCGCAGCGACTGCCCGTCAGGAAATCCACCTGGGACGCCGTTTCCACGCCTTCGGCGACCACCGTCAGGCGCAGGTGATGGGCCATGGAAATAATGCCTTGGGTGATCGCTGCATCGTGAGGGTCGATGGCGATTTCATGGATGAACGAGCGGTCGATCTTGATCTTGTCGATGGGCAAACGCTTGAGGTAGCTGAGACTGGAGAACCCGGTGCCGAAATCATCGAGCGCAATGCGCACCCCCAATGCCTTGAGCCGGTGCAACGTGTCGATCGCCTGTTCAGCGTTATGCAACAGAATCGACTCGGTGATCTCCAGCTCCAGCTGCTCACCCCGCAGACCGTATTTCTCCAGGGCGGCCTGGACACACTGGACGAACTGGCCAGCTGAAAATGCATCGGCGAAATATTCACCGCCATCGAGATACCCGTGATGCCCTGCTCGCCTAGCTGGCGCATCTGCGCGCACGCCGTATCGAGAACCCAAAGGCTCAGCGGGATGATCTGACCACTGTCCTCTGCCACCGGCACAAACACCGCGGGAGAGATAAATCCTTTTTCCGGATGCCCCCAGCGCAGCAACGCTTCGATCCCGACCACCCGCCCCGTACGCGCGTCAATCTGCGGTTGATAATGCAGCCTGAACGACTGGGTTTCGATAGCTTTTTGCAGGTCGTTACGCAGGCTCGCGTGCTCGCAAACGCGCTGATTGAGATCGCTGGTGTACCACTGAAAGTTGTTGCGCCCTTGCTGCTTGGCTTTGTACATGGCCATGTCAGCCTGCTGGATCAACTGCATCGGCTGCTCGATGTGACCATCGCTCAGGGTGATGCCGATACTTGCACTCACGTGCAGGTCAATGCCCTGGATGCAGTAGGGTCTGGCAATGCTGGCCATCAAGCGCTCGACCACCGGTACAACGTCCTCATCACGAAGCAGGTCCGGCAGCAGCACGATAAATTCGTCACCGCCCATGCGCACGATGGTGTCACCGGGACGAACCTGCCGGGTCATACGCTGCGCCACCTCAATCAGCACCTGATCGCCGAAGTAATGCCCGATCGAATCGTTGATGGATTTGAATCCATCCAGGTCAATGCACATCACCGCCAGACGACGCTTACGCCGACGACTGATGTGACAATCCAGAACAAGCCGGTCTTCAAGCGAAACACGGTTAAGCAAACCGGTCAGCCGGTCATGGCTGGCATTGAAGCTCAATTGGCGCTCGAAATGCTTCTGCTCGCTGATGTCTCGGGCTATGCCAAATACCCCGACGATCTCTCCGTTGACCATGATCGGCAGGTTGGAAATGTCCATGGTCAGCAATTTATCACTCTCGTCGAGAAGCCGTGCCTCGAAGCGTTGAGGCTCTCCAGCGCGGGCTGCGGAAAAATGCTGACTGACCCGTTCCAGGTCTTCTTCGAGCAACAGGCGGGAAAAGTGATGACCGAGGAAATCGGTTGCGGTGTGCGGTTTCAGCTTCAGGCCTGCCGGATTCACACTCTGGATGTTGCCGGCCAGATCGAGGGCGAACACCGGGTTGGGGTTGTAGGTGAACAATGATCGAAAACGTTGTTCGCTTTCCTCCAGACGTTGGCCGTCACGTTCGCGGCGGATCGCAATGACTGCCAGTTGGGCTGCAAAGGCCAATCGTTGAATCTGCGCCTCGTCCGGCGCATGGGCGCGGTTCTGGTACAGGGCAAATGTACCCAACACGTTTCCTTGATGGGAGAGCAACGGCACCGACCAGCAGGAACGCAGGTTATGCCCCAGCGCCAGGCTGCGGAAACGCTCCCAGTTTGGGTCCTGGGCGATGTCTTCGGTGACCACAAGCTCGCGCCGGAATGCTGCGGTGCCGCAGGTTCCTTCCTGTGGACCAATGGCCATTCCATGAATCGCCTCGCTGTACTCGGCCGGCAGCCCGGGCGCCGCGCCGCTTAGCAAGTGTTTGCCCTCGGCATCAGTGAGCAGGATAGAGCAGAAGGTTTCGGGGGTCTGTGCGTCGTGCATCTGACAGATGGCGCAGAGTATGTCGCCCAGATGATGGTCGGTCGCGATCATGCCGAGAATGTCACGTTGCGACTCGGGGAAGGTCTTGCTGTGAAAGCTCGGACGAGTATTCATGGTGGTTCCTGAAGACTCTCGAGGTCGTCCGGTCTTCAGAGAGCCTGAAACAGTGGGCGGCCGATCACTGTCCACTAGTGCGTCGGACGCGCACTCTATAGAGCACCGGCTAACTAATAAAAGGCTCAGATTCAACACAAAAAACAGTATCAGATTGCCGCCGTTGAGCTGGAATGGTCGGGGTGTTCGGCCGTTTCGATGTTCTGCTGGGCCGGACAGTTCGGAAGCTGCTGCCCGGTTTCCATGAACATCGACCGATGAACATTTCCACGCCATCAGCCGTCGGGCCTGCGGCAGAACATAGTAACGGCCTGCCTATGAACATATGACATGGCCCACTTGTTAAATCATGTACTTCAATGTAATAACGCCCAGATCTTCCGGGCGTTGGCCCAAATTGAATATCCGCACCTTTAGCCGGGTATTGACTCACGGCTGAAAGCATCCAGCTCCCGCACCAGGCTTCGTGCTGCCAACATTACCAGTTCACGGCCCTTTTCCGGCGTCGCCAGCGCCGGGTCGGAGCCCATGCGGCCATCGGGATGGCGTGCTCGGAAGTCCATTGCTTCGCGGATCGGACCCCAAGGCGCGACCTGCGGCGCGTACTCAGCCGATTTAATCGAACCCGGGTAGGCCCATTGTGTGACCGCGATTTCGGACGGCGTGGCATGAATGCCGTGCCCCGTAGGGAACTGCTCGCGCGCGAGATCCCCTACCCCTTCAAGGTCCCACCAATTACACAACTTCAGCGCGAAACCTGATGGGCGTCGAGCGAAGCTGGCTTCGGCGTAGAGCTCAGAGAACGCCGCCTCGATTGATGCAACGTTGCCACCGTGGCCATTGAGGAAGAGAATTTTTTCAAACCCGTGAGCGGCCAGTGAGCGGACCCAATCTCCGATCACCGCAATAAAGGTCGACGGACGCAGCGAGATGGTTCCAGGGAACCCAAGATGGTGCTGAGCCATGCCGATGTTAAAGGTCGGTGCAATCAGGATGTCTGCGTTTTTTTGCGCTTCACCGGCGATGATTTCCGGGCACATCCAGTCGGTTCCCAGAAGACCGGTAGGACCGTGCTGTTCGTTCGAACCGATCGGTATCACGATGGTGCGGCTGCGTTGAAGAAATTGACCGATCTCGGCCCAGGTCGACAGATGTAAAAGCATTTGAGGTCTCTCTTTTAAAGCGTTCCTTGCGGAACATTGCAAAGGGTGCGGATGTTGACGGATCAACCCGCACTGTATTTCGGAATCGCGACGTCACGGGTTTTCGGCTTGGTCGACAGGATCACTAATGCTGCGCACAGAAACACGCACCCCACGATAACAACGCCGAGATTTGCGCTGCCGGTTGCCGTTTTTGCCCAGCCGATTACTGCCGGCCCCCAGAAGCCGCCGGAAAGACCGATGGTATTAATCAAGGCAATGCCACCTGCCGCCGCCTCGCCCTTGATGTGTTCTGAGGGCATTGCCCACAATACGGTGTAGGCCATGAACATCATGGCGGTGGCCAGGGTCAACAATGCAAGCGCAGCCATCAGGTTGCCGTCTGCAAAGGGGTACATAAGCAGCAAAATCGCACCGATGCCCGAAGGCACTGCGCAGTGATAGCGTCGTTCACCAACACGGTCGGATCGGCGCCCTATCCAGTACATGCCGCAAGCGGCAGCGGCATACGGAAGCGCGGCGTACCAGCCCAGTTGCATGGTGTCGTTGACGCCCTGTGCCTTGAGGATGGCCGGCAGCCAGAAACTCAACGCGTAGATCGAGAAGATGATGCAGAAATAGGCGCTGGCAAGGATGTAGATTTTCGGGTCGCGCAACACCCCGCGGAACGAATGGACGCGCCCGGTCGATTCACCCAGCTCGCTGGCCAGCAAGCCCTTTTCTTCATGGCTCAACCAGTTTGCCTCAGCAGGTCGATTGGAAAGGATGAAAAAGGTCAACACGCCGAGTAAGACGCACGGCAAGCCTTCAATCAAAAACATCCACTGCCAGCCGGCCAGACCGCCAACACCTTCGAATGTGGTGATCAACCACGCAGACAGAGGGCCGCCAATAATGCCGCCAATAGGTCCGGCGATAAACACGATCGCAATGGCTCGCGCCATACGCTTGGGGCCGTACCAGCAGGACAGGTAATAAATCATGCCCGGTGCAAAGCCGGCTTCGAACACACCCAGTAGAAAACGCATGGCGTAAAACATTGGCACACTGTCCACAAACAACATGCAGGCCGAGGTGATGCCCCAACACACCAGAATGCGGCTGAAGGTTTTCCTTGCTCCTACCTTTGGCAACATCAGGTTGCTTGGCAACTCGAACAGCACATACCCCAGAAAGAAAATCCCGGCGCCCGCCCCATACGCTGCATCGGACAGCCCAAGGTCATTTTGCATCTGCAGTTTGGCAAACCCGACGTTGATACGGTCCAGGTACGCAAAGACATAACAGATGAACAGGAGTGGCAGCAGCCGCAAGTTGAGCTTGCGGTACAGGGCAGAAAGGACATCACTTCGTGCCGGCGTCTGAAGAGTTGCCATGGAAATCTCCCGTTATTGTTGTAGGTATGAGTTCGTGCCAAAGAATGTTGCACCGACGCCTCCTGCCCAGCAAGAGCAACTAAGTTCGTGTAGTGTTGCTCCACAGGCAACGCTATATTTCTGAAGAGAGTCCCGGAATGCGCGAAATCAATCAGCAACGGCTCAGGTATTTTCATGAAGTGCTGACCCACGGATCGATTCGTGGCGCAGCCGACAACATCAATACATCGCCATCGGTGATCACGCGCCAGATCAAGCTGCTGGAAGAGGAAATTGGCGCAAAACTGTTCGAGCGCCAGGCGCGTGGCGTTCAGCCCACTGAGGCCGCGGCGCATCTGCTGGAGTTCTGGCGCGGCTACCGATCGCACCAGGAAAAACTCGAAGATCAGTTGCAGGCGATCAAGGGCCTGCAGCAAGGCCATGTGCGCGTCGTCATCAGCGAGGGCTATGTCGATGCGTTGGTCGACAACGTGCTAGCGCCATTCTGCAAGCAGTACCCCAAGCTCGATGTGCGGCTGGACATCCTGCCTGTCGACGACGTCCTCAACGAAGTCGCCGAAAACCGTGCGCACATCGGCCTTGCCTACAATCCGCCGCCGCATCCGCACATCGACTATCGCGCGACGTTTTCACAACCGGTGATGCTGTTGGTTCGCCCGGATCATCCGTTGGCATCACGAGGCACAAAGGCAACCATTGAAGAAATCCGCGCCTGCCAACTGGTCCTGACGCCCACGACGTTTGGTATCGGGCATGCGATCAAAATGCTCGAATATGCCGAAAAAATTGAAATCCGCCCGGTACTCGTCAGCAACTCCCTGGCAGCGCTCAAACGCATGGTGGAAGGCGGCGATTTTGCTTCGTTGCTCGGAGAATTCGCGGCGTATCGGGAAATCGCCAGCGGAAGCCTGGCAGCGGTATCGATCGACCATCCGTTGTTTCTTGGGGTTGAAGCAAAACTACTGGTGAAATCCGGCAGACCGTTGGCCGCGCCCGCGCAAAAGCTGCTGACCTGGATGTTGCAGCGCTTGCCGATGTTTGCCTCTGGCGCTGGAATGCCTGATTAATTCCTTCCCCTTTTGCAAGACGTGATTGTCTAGCGCCAATCCAGATAACGAAACAGTTCCTCCTCCTGATCAAAGTGCAGTCGCACGAGGGTATCCAGACGGATCAACTGATGCTGGATCTGGTCGGCAGATGTCGTTGCGGGGGCGGCACTGAAGTCTTTGCTCATACGCGCAAGCAAATGAATAAGTCGGAAAATCTCACGGTGAGCGTGGCTCATGGCGGACATAGGGTCCTCCCCCGGCATGCTTCTTGTCAGCAGCGGATACAGTGCGTTTTCATCTTCATGTTCATGCTGCGCCAGTGATGACTGCAGTTTGTTGACCAGTTCCAGCAAGTCGCTACATGCTTGCGCAAGCGGGCGCTGGGCAAAGTCGTTGGCCAGGTGGTGCAGATCGCTCAGCACGGTGGAGAGTTGCTGGTGTTCGTCTTGCAGGCGGTCGATTTGCTCTTCGGTAAGTTTTAGTTTTCTGCGTCCCCACAACGGCCCCAGTGCCCGCAAGGCGTTAAGGATGATGACCACGTCTATGCCCTCCTGCACCACGGCGCCAATTAGTGGCGGTAGATAACCGAGGGCTGCCACCAGCATGGCCAGCATCGACATGCCCATCCCGACCAGTACACCCTGGTGGGCGATGTAGCGGGTGCGTCGGGCAATGTCCAGTGCCTCGACCAGACGATCCAGACGATCCACCAGCAGCACAATTCCAGCGGCTTGCGCAGAAGCAGTGGCACCGCCGGCCCCCATGGCCACACCGACGTTGGCCGCTGCCAGTGCGGGAGCGTCGTTGATGCCGTCGCCAACCATCAGCGTGCTGGCACGCAGGCAACCTTGCTCAACAGCACGCACTTTTTCTTCTGGGGTCAACCCGGCACGCAGTTCATCAATCCCGGCAGACAGCGCAATCATCTGCGCGGTTTCCAGCCGATCGCCGGTGAGCATGACGATCTTTTCGATACCTCTGTTGCGCAGTCGACGCAAAGTCTGCGGGGTTTCGCGCCGAACGTTGTCCGAGAAAACGAGCAGGCCGGCGAGTTTTCCATCCACGTCAATGAAGCTTCCGCTGCACGCCAGGTAATCCATGTGGCGCAGCATGGCTGAGGCCCATTCGGTTGCAGGGTTGTCGTCATCAGCAAAAGACAACGTACCGAAACGCACCTGCACGCCATCGACGCGCCCACAAAGCCCCGAGCCCGGGTTTTCCTCTACGTCCTGCGGCACGCTGAGGGGCAATTGGCGCTGATGCGCCGCTTCGACAATGGCCTGGGAGATGGGATGAGTCGAGGCTTGCGCCAGCGAAGCCGCCAGGCCTAGCAGGCGTTGCGGATCGCCGAGTCCATTGATCTCTATCGACTGCAGGCGGGCATGGCCGCTGGTCAGCGTGCCGGTCTTGTCGAGAAATACCTGTTTTACCCCGGCCAGTGCTTCCAGCGTCGCGCCATCCTTGATCAGGATCCCGCGCCGTGCCGCCCTCGAAATGCCAGACATGATGGAAATGGGTACCGCCAGGATCAACGGGCAAGGTGTAGCCACCACCAGCACCGCCAATGCTCGCAAGGGATCACCACTCACTTGCCAGGCCACTGCGGCAATCAGCAACGTCAGCGGTATGAAATACAACGCATAGCGGTCAGCCAATCGCACAAAAGGAGCACGCGAACGGCGCGCGGCCTCGGCCAGCCGGACAATGCCGGCATAGGTGCTTTGCGCTGACGTTCTTGTGGCCGCGAGCAGGAAGGGTGCACCCACATTGGATACCCCACTGGGCAGTAACTCTCCCTCCTGATGGGTGACCGGTAACGACTCCCCGCTCAGTGCCGACTCGTCCAGTATGGCTGCCGCACTCAGAAGGCAGCCGTCGACTGGCACGACCTCTCCCAGCCGTACCAGAATTGTTTGATGTGGCTGGATTTGCTCGACAGGGATCTGGCGTAAGCCGCCCTCCTCCTGCAACCAGGCCGTCCGTGGCGCGCGGTCGACGAGGGCTCGCAGTTCGCGTTCGGCGCGCTGTGTGGTGAAAAATTCCAACGTCCGCCCGGATGCCAGCATCAAGGCGATCACCGCCGCGACCAATGTCTGCTGGAACAGCAGCGCAGCGACTATCGACAGCAATGCGATCAAGTCGACACCTGCCTCCCCTCGAGCCAGTCGCCGGGCAAACTCGACGAGCAGGATCACCGCCATCACCACGCTTCCTGCAGCCCAGCATAGTGATGCCCAGTCAGGTTTCTGCCCAAGGTGCGCAGCGCCCCCCACCAGCAACGTCAAGGCGGTGAGCAACAACAGCGCTGGGTCTGGCCATTTACTGAGCATCGAAGCGAGTACCTGAAAAAACGATTGGCGTTGCACATACCGCCGGTGGCTTGAACGTGTGGGTGACATCAACGACTCAAGTCAGCGACGCCTCTGCAGAGCTTAGGTCTGGAATGCCTGACGTGTCCGATGGGGCTCATTGATTGAAGTTGAACACAAGCCGAGTGAAGGCGGCATATGGAAAAAACAGGTGTGTGCCCTCTTTCTGATTTAAATCAAACACGCTTGGGTCGTTCAGGAGAAATTAGAGACAGTCGTTGCGTCATCAGATTCGATGCCTGCACACCTCGCGTCAGGCGCAGAGTGCCATGACCACGCAATTACAAGGTGCAGCCCTTGGGCCTTCGCTCTGTTCTTTCAAAGTGGATCGACAGATGTGATGTCGGCAGCCACCTTCATCTAAGAGGAATGTAAACATGAGCAATTCCGCGAAAAAAATGCCCGTGACTCACGACGATAAAGCCAGTGAGCATTCAGTGGTCACTGATCTTTGGCGCCCTCTGGAACAACTCCGGCAACAGGTCGATCACCTGTTCGAAGACTTCAATCACCATTCAAGCCTGTCACCCTTTGGCCGTGGCTTGTTTGATGTCGATCCGCTCTGGCGGCGAGAACACATCGGTCACAGTCTGCCTGCCGTGGACATCACCGAAAAAGACAAGAGTTTCGAAATCACGGCCGAACTGCCCGGCATGGATGAGAAAAATATTGAGGTCAAACTGTCCAATGGCAGCCTGATCATCAAAGGGGAAAAGAAAGAAGACAAGGAAGAAAAACGTAAAGGCTACTACCTCAGCGAGCGTCACTATGGTTCCTTCGAGCGGGTTTTCAACCTTCCCAAAGGCGTCGATGCCGATAAGATCGAGGCGAGCTTCAGCAAAGGCGTGCTGAGCCTCTCGCTGCCGAAAAAGCCGGAAGCCATGAAAGCGGACAAAGTCGTGCCGATCAAAGCCGGTTGAACCAGACAACTCGCCCCCGGCAGGTACACTGACCGGGGGATTTATATTGTTAATATCATCGGTATCAAGGCTGTTCGATACCGCTGAATCAGACGCTGTCGCTACTCGTAAACACTTGCACGTCAAACTCTATTCAAGCAGTTACGTCGGCGCAGGACATACGATAGGCGGGGATAAGATTTGCAGAGGCGCATGGACTCAAAACCCGCGAAACGTCTTACTTCTTCCGACTGGCACGTACGTTGGCACCTTATTGATTTAACTCAATACCCCGACGGTGCCCAGGCGTAAAAAAGGGAAATGGGCAAATACCGCCCTTCAACCGAGGACATCGTCATGAACGACTTGAGCCTGCGAAAAACCATTCTGGAAGAGCTCGAATTCCAGCCCGACATTGATGCCGCCCACATTGGCGTTGCCGTAGACAAAGGTGTGGTCACCCTGACCGGCCACGTCACCAACTACGCTCAGAAAGTCAGCGCCGAGCGAGCAGTCAAGGCGGTTACAGGCGTGCGTGCACTGGCCGAAGAAATTCAGGTACGACTGGACAAGGGAGCCGGCACGGCGGACGACACCATCGCCAATCGTGCGCTGAACATCATCGACTGGAGTTCCGATCTTCCCGTGGGCGCCGTCAAGGTCATTGTGGAAAACGGCTGGGTCAGCCTGGAAGGTCAGGTCGACTGGCAGTACCAGAAGGAAATCGTGGAGCGGGCCGTGCGCAAACTGTCCGGTGTGGTGGGCGTGGACAACCGTCTCACGCTTCGTCCCCGGGTTGACGTGGGCGATATTCAAAAACGCATCGAAGAAGCGCTCAAGCGCAATGCCGAAGTTGACGCCAAGGGGATTCATATCAAGGTTGAAGGCAATGTAGTCAAACTCGAAGGCAAGGTGCATCTGTGGCGTGAGCGTCAAATCGCGGAGCGTGCCGCCTGGTCGGTACCCGGCGTAAACAAGGTGGAAGATCATTTGCTTATCGCTTGAACCAATGGCCCGGAGAGATCCAGTTTCCTCCGGGCTTTTCTGACACTGGGTGCCCTTCCACACTGCCTTTTCCGCGAGCCAAGGCCATGAAGAAAAATCAACAATGGAACCTGTCTTACTTTGCGATCGCCTTCATCGTGTTTGGTCTGCTGCAGTTTCTTTTTGTTGAACGCCATGTCGTTCAGCCCATCCCATACAGCGACTTTTTGCAACTGCTGAACGAGCAAAAGATCAGCGATTTGCGAGTGGAACAGCAAAGGATCAGCGGCAAACTGCAGGTACCCATTGATGGGCATACTCAATTCTCAACCGTCCGAGTAGATCCGGCACTCGCGGCGGATCTCGCCCATTCGGGGGTCGGGTTTACCGGCGTACAGGAAAATACGCACCTGATCGGATTACTCGGATGGCTGCTGCCTTTCGTTTTGATCATGGTGATCTGGCATTTCCTGTTCCGCGGTCTGGCAGAAAAACAAGGCTTCGGTGGCCTGATGAGCATCGGAAAGTCCAGGGCCAAGGTATTCGTCCAGCGCGATACCGGCATCACGTTTGCCGATGTGGCGGGTATCGATGAAGCCAAGGCTGAGTTGGTGGAAATCGTCTCGTTCCTCAAAGACAAGACAAAATATGCGCGCCTGGGAGCGCACATCCCTAAAGGCACACTGCTGGTTGGGCCGCCCGGAACCGGAAAAACCTTGGTGGCTAAAGCTATTGCCGGTGAAGCCGGCGTACCGTTTTTTTCGATCTCGGGATCTGAGTTTGTCGAAATGTTCGTTGGGGTGGGGGCCGCTCGAGTCCACGATCTGTTCGAACAGGCACGTCAGGCCGCCCCCTGCATCATCTTCATCGATGAACTGGATGCGCTGGGAAAGATGAGGGGCGTCGGTGCCTTTGGTGGCAATGACGAAAAAGAACAAACGCTCAATCAGTTACTGTCCGAACTCGATGGATTCGACCCTCGTGAGGGCGTTGTATTGCTGGCCGCGACCAATCGACCGGAGATTCTGGACCCGGCACTGCTGCGTGCTGGACGAATCGACCGCCAGGTGCTGATCGACCGCCCGGACCGAAAAGGTCGTCAGGCAATACTCAAGGTCCATCTGCAAAAAATAACGGTCTCGCCGGACCTCGACAACGACCGCATTGCTGACATCACCACGGGTTTTACCGGCGCCGATCTGGCCAACCTGGTCAATGAAGCCGCCATCGTGGCGACACGTCGCGGTGCTGATGCGGTCAACCTGGACGACTTCACGGCTGCCGTAGAGCGTATCGTTGCCGGGGTTGAACGCAAAAGCAGCGTGCTGCGCCCCGATGAACGTCGAGTGGTGGCGTTTCATGAGATGGGGCACGCCCTGGCGGCGAGCGGCCTGCCAGCCATGGACCCGGTCCATAAGGTCTCAATCGTGCCCCGCGCTGTGGGTTCACTGGGCTATACGCTGCAGCGACCGACCGAAGACCGCTTCCTCATCAGTTGCCAAATGCTCAAGGACAGGATTGTCGTTCTCATGGCAGGACGCGCCGCCGAACACCTCGTGTTTGGTCAGATATCCACCGGGGCGGCTGATGACTTGGCGCGGGCCACTGATATCGCCCGACAGCTGATAACCCGGTTTGGCATGAGTGCCACGCTCGGCCAGTCGGTGCTGGAGCGGCAAAGCGCGTCCTTTCTTGGCGAACACATGCCGAGCGCCATGGATAAAGATTATTCGGAACAAACAGCCAGGGAGGTCGACCTGGAGATTCGTGCCCTGCTCGACGAAGGCTACCATCGGGCAACGGCCTTGCTCGAAGGTCGTCGGGCAGATCTGGACGCTGGTGCACTTCTGCTACTGGAGAAAGAAACGCTCACGGCTGAAGAGTTTCCACCGATCCTGCCGTTCAAAGCCGCCACGGTGAATCGTGCCCCGGTCCTGACGACGTGTGTAGACACTCTCGATTTCAATACGCAGCGGCGTCACTGACGACGGTCAACATTCCACTTGCGTCCATTGCCAGTTCAAGACCTCGGGCATGTCCTGCCCATGCTCGATCAGATAAAGCTTGTGCCGCTCCATCGTCGACCAATATCGCGCCCTGGCGAGCAGCATGTGATCCTGCAGACGAGGCACACGCTCAATGACGTCCAGTGCCAGCTGATAACGGTCCAGATTGTTGATCACCGCCATGTCGAAGGGGGTGGTCGTGGCGCCCTCCTCCTTGAAGCCTCGCACATGGAAATTCTCATGGTTCGTGCGTTTGTAGATCAAACGGTGAATCAACGCCGGGTAGCCGTGGAAAGCAAAAATCACCGGTTTGTCCCGCGTAAATAATTCATCGAACTCGCTGTCCGGCAGGCCATGGGGATGCTGGTACGACGGCTGCAGCACCATCAGATCCACAACGTTGACCACCCTCACCCGCAAATCCGGCACGTACTCGCGCAACAAGGTGACAGCGGCTAGCGTTTCCAGGGTCGGCACATCACCGGCGCAGGCCATCACCACGTCGGGATCCTCATCATTGCGGCACGCCCAGTCCCACCGACCGATACCCTTCTGGCAATGCGCAGTGGCTGCATCGATTTCCAGCCACTGCCATTCCAGCTGTTTGCCGGCGACAATGACGTTGATGTAATCGCGGCTTCTGAGGCAGTGGTCCGTCACTGACAGCAGGCAATTGGCATCGGGGGGCAAATAAATCCGCGCTATGTCCGACTTTTTATTGGCTACCAGGTCAATGAATCCCGGGTCTTGATGTGAAAAGCCGTTGTGGTCCTGACGCCAGACGTGGGATGTCAGCAAAAAATTAAGCGAAGCAATGGGTTGACGCCATGGCACGTCGGCGGCGGTCTTCAGCCATTTGGCATGCTGGTTGACCATCGAATCGACGATATGGATAAAGGCTTCGTAACAGGACAACAGACCATGACGTCCGGTCAGCAGATAACCCTCGAGCCAGCCCTCGCAGACCTGCTCACTGAGAATCTCCATCACGCGACCATCGGCGGCCATATTGAGGTCGTCCGGTTCCAGTGGCTCCATCCACGCCTTGGCGCTGACCTCATACACCGCATCGAGCCGGTTCGAGGCGGTTTCATCCGGGCCGAACAGGCGAAAATTGCCGGCGGTCAGGTTGTTTTTCATCACATCGCGCAAAAACGTACCCATCACCCGTGTCGCCTCCACGCGCAGGCTGCCAGGTGTTTCAAACTTCACGGCATAATCGCTGAATCGCGGCACATCCAGGGGGCGCAGCAACACACCGCCATTGGCATGGGGGTTGGCGCTCATTCGCCGGTGTCCGGTCGGTGCCAGTGCCGTAATCTCAGGCAACAACGCACCGTTTTCATCAAACAGCTCATCCGGCCGGTAGCTGTTGAGCCATTCCTCCAGTTGGCGCAGATGTAACGGCTGCTTAAAGTCGGCCAATGGCACTTGATGTGCGCGGCACGTACCTTCGACGCGCTGACCATCGACGAATTTCGGACCGGTCCAGCCTTTGGGTGTACGCAAGACCAGCATTGGCCACAGTGGCCGTTGCGGCGGTGTGGATCGGCCCGGCCGACGCGCCTCAAGCTGAATGTCACGAATTTTCAGAATCATCGTGTCCAGTGTTTGCGCCAGCGCCTGATGCACCTGCATGGGTTCATCACCTTCCACGAAGTACGGATCGTAGCCATAGCCATACAACAGGGCCGAAAGCTCATCCTCACTGATTCTGGACAGTACGGTGGGATTGGCGATTTTGTAGCCATTGAGGTGCAGGATGGGCAATACCGCGCCATCGCGCGCCGGATTGAGAAACTTGTTGGAGTGCCAACTGGCCGCCAGTGTCCCTGTTTCAGCTTCGCCGTCACCGATGACACAAGCGACAATCAGATCCGGATTGTCAAACGCCGCGCCGTAGGCGTGTGCCAGGCTATAGCCCAGTTCGCCACCTTCGTGGATGGATCCCGGTATCTGTGCCGAGACATGGCTGGAGATGCCGTAAGGCCACGAAAACTGGCGAAACAGGCGCAGCAAGCCGCTTTCATTACATTCCACAGCGGGGCAAAACTCGGTGTAGGTGCCCTCGAGGTAAGTCTGGGCGACGACCGCCGGTCCACCGTGACCGGGACCGGCAATGAACAGCATGTTCAGCTCGTACCGGTTGATCAGATGATTCAGGTGGGTATAGATCAGGTTGAGCCCGGGCGTCGTCCCCCAATGACCCAGCAGACGCGGCTTGATGTGCGCCAGGGTCAGGGGTTGTTTGAGTAGCGGGTTGCCTCTGAGGTAAATCTGACCGACGGCCAGATAATTGGATGCCCGCCAATAAGCATCCAGTCCCTCCAGTTGCTCAGCATTCAGGAAATCGCTCATGAACTTCTCCGCCGAAGGACCAGGCTCCAGGTAGGCTTTGAACGAGTCTGAGAGTCTGGGAAGCTTAAGACTTGATTTACATCAATTTCCCACGTCGGTACCCGGGTAAAGGGTGCAAAGGCAGGTCCATTCGTCGATTACACCGGTTGATCCGCAAATCCGGTGAGTCTAAATTTCCTCGACGCCTATCCTTAGGGAGTCACTCCTACTGACGTCACCTCTCAATGCCAGACATTCGCGCTTTGCAAGTGCATTTCCTGAAAACTGCGTGCTCGACCTGCAGTGTGATGGAGTTGTGCCTGCCCATCGGGATGACCAGCCAGGAAGTCGAGCGTCTGGACACATTGATCGTGCAACGCTTCAAAGTGAAAAAGGGCGCGGCGCTTTACCGGGCAGGCGATCCGTTGCGCTCGCTTTATGCGGTACGCATCGGCTCGTTCAAGACCAGCTTTTTGTCGGTCGATGGCCGCGAACAAGTCACCGGGTTCCAGATCCCCGGCGAAATGCTCGGTCTGGACGCTATCAGCACGGACCTGCATGCGTGCAATGCCGTTGCCCTTGAAGACAGCGAGGTCTGCCCTATCCACTTTGCTCACCTGGAAGAACTTGCCCATGAGCTGCCTTCGCTGCAGCACAGCTTCAACAAAATCCTCAGTCGGGAAATCGTGCGTGATCACGACATGCTGATGATGCTGGGCAACATGAGCTCGGACGAGCGTCTGGCAGCCTTCCTGCTGAACCTGTCGCAACGTTTGAAAACCCGTGGCTATTCATCGACGGAGTTCGTGTTGAAAATGCGCCGCGAGGAAATCGGCTCCTACCTGGGGCTGCGCTTGGAAACCATTTGCCGAGGCATCGCACATTTGCGGGATCAGGCACTCGTAGAAATTTCAGGCCGTGAGGTCAAAATCCTTAATCCAGAAGGCCTCAAGCAGTTGATTGCCGGCTGCCATCGCCCTCCTGCCTGTTGATCCCGGTCATCCTATGCGCGCCATGGTTTTACACTCGTGCGGTCAGCCGTTGCAATTGCAAGACCGCCCCATCCCGGCACCCAGTGCCAACCAACTGTTGATCAAAGTCCTGGCCTGCGGTGTCTGCCGCACGGATTTGCACCTGGTGGACGGAGAATTGCCACAAGCGGTGCTGCCCCGGGTGCCGGGGCATGAAATCGTCGGTGAAGTTGTCGCTGTGGGCAGCCATGCAGACCCCGAGCGCATCGGCCAACGGGTAGGCGTTCCGTGGCTTGGCTGGACGTGTGGGGAGTGCTCGTTCTGTCAGGCCGGGCGGGAAAACCTTTGCGATCAGGCCCGGTTCACCGGATGCCATCTGGACGGTGGATACGCCGAATACGTCGTGGCCGATCAACGCTTCTGTTTTTCTATCCCTGAGGCCCTTTCCAATATTGAAGCGGCACCGCTGCTGTGTGCCGGGCTAATTGGCTTTCGCGCTTTGCAAATGGCACAAGGCGCGCGCCATCTCGGGTTCTATGGCTTTGGCGCTGCAGCGCATCTGGCCATTCAAGTCGCACGGGGACGCGGTCAGGAGGTGTACGCCTTCACTCGTCCGGATGACACGCAAGGACAGGCGTATGCCCTGTCCCTGGGCGCGAAATGGTCCGGTTCGTCGGACCAGCCTCCCCCTCACCTGCTCGATGCCAGCCTGATTTTTGCTCCGGCCGGTGCGCTGGTGCCGCTGGCGCTCGCCGTCACCGTCAAGGGCGGCTGCGTGATTTGCGCCGGCATCCACATGAGTGACATCCCGGCCTTTCCTTATCGGCTGCTATGGGGCGAGCGCAGTGTACGATCGGTGGCTAATCTGACCCGCGACGATGGCACAGCGTTCTTCAAAGAACTTCAACACACCCACGTGCACTGCGACACCACCCGGTTTTCCCTTGAGGATGCGAATCAGGCACTGGCGCTATTGCGCAGTGGTCAATTCAACGGTGCGATCGTGCTGGTGCCGTGACTCGCCGCTCATTCATTGCTTTACACCGAGCGCCGCCCCGTCCCATGACAAGCGCTGTACGCTGGGATGCTCCTTCTCAGGCAAGCCAAGGCGAAAGATCACTTCACCTCGTACATCTTGCGTCCCGGTGTCAGCCAGCATGGCTCGCTGGCTCAAATCGCCTCTCCCTTTGCCAGTTCGATATCAGGCAGCCACAGGGCGTTGATGCAGGCCTCCTCGTCCTTTCCCGTCACCGGTTCCAGGGCCATCGGATCAAGCAGGTGCTTGTTGAGCATGGCCAGGCGCACCATGCCGTTTTTGTCGAGGAGCGAATGTGCCACGCACTCGCACAATGACCGAGGCAGGGCTTCTGGAAGGGACTCTATTTCAGCATTTGCAAACTCGATCTCTAATCGCAAGGTGCAAGTGTCGACCAGATCCCGCATCGCGTGAGAAGCGAAGTTAAACACTGTTGAGTAGCCCGCCATCAACGCCATCGAGACCGACAGCAAGAGGGTTGCCTCGCGTTTCCACGAAAGGGTGCCCGTCCGGTGCAGGTATTTGTGTGCCGTTGCCTTGCTCCAGTCCTGAATTGCCTGACACCGGCTGAAAAGCTTGTGGTTTGACATGACTGAATCTCTCACCATCTTTATCAAAACAATGGCGCTCACTGAAAAATACCGTTTGATCTGAATCAACCTCCGCCAAGCTGAGTCCCAGCTTCTTGACTTGCTGGCGATCCTGCTGCAAACGGCGGTGGCTTTTGGGATTCACTTGATCAACTTGCAACGAAGTCATCGCTTGAGAGTTCCACGTTGTCGCGATACTCCGGCACCGACACCGACCACCCCAACTCCAGACTGATGCGCCGGCGCAGCACATCCGACGCGTTAGGTTCCCCATGGACGACAAAGGTATGTTTTGGCGGTCGTTTGAACCCACGCAGCCACTGCATGATTTCATCAGCGTCGGCGTGTGCGGACAGTGTTTGCATCGGTACCACTTCGGCGCGGATCGGCACGTCCTTGCCGTGGATACGCACCGAAGAGACGCCGGCAACAATTTGCGCACCACGGGTGCCACCGGCCTGGAAGCCAGGCATTAACAGTGTGTTATTCGGATTGGGAGCCAGTGCCTTGAGGTGATGGACCACCCGCCCTCCTGTCGCCATGCCACTGGCCGCAATAATCACCGCCGGGGTGCGTTGCTGATCAAGCGCTCTCGACTCATCGACCGTGTGGACGAATTGCGCCACATGGCACATGCCCTCGCAGTCTTCCAGGGATAATCTGTGCTCGTTCCGGAAGCGCTGGTACAACAATGTGACGTCGGTGGCCATCGGACTGTTGAGGTAGATTGGAATATCGGGAATCGCCCTTTTGCGCTTCAACTGATACAGGTGATACATCAGCAGTTGAGCGCGCCCGACCGCGAAGGATGGCACAAGGGTTATCCCTCGGCGCAGTGCCGTGCGGGTGATGATGTCGGCCAATTGCGCCTGTGGCGCCTCGACCGGATGTTGACGGTCACCGTAGGTAGACTCCACCAGCAGATAATCCGCCTCCTCGACCTTTTCGGGAGCAAACATCAATGGATCGTCCGGACGTCCCAAATCTCCTGAAAACACCAGGGCCCGGCCGCCGGCTTTAACTTCTACTGTGGCGGCTCCCAAAATATGCCCGGCGCCACGAAACAGGAGGGTCATGTCCGGGAGGATTTTAACGCTGTGGTGCAATTCCACGGGCCGCAACAGTTTCAGGGCTCGCTCAGCATCTTGCTCGGTGTAAAGCGGCAGCGCCGGGCTGTGCTTCGAGAAGCCATGCCGGTTGGCAAACTCCGCTTCTTCTTCCTGCAAGCGACCACTGTCCAACAGCAGGATTTTCACCAATTCACAGGTGGCGGGCGTGGCGTATACCGGGCCGCGATATCCATTGCGCACCAGCACGGGCAGATAGCCGCTGTGATCAAGATGGGCATGGGTCAGCACAATGGCATCGAGGTCGCTGACCGGAAGCTGGAACGGGTCGCGATTGTGCAGTCGCAATTGCTTGTAGCCCTGGAACAGACCGCAATCGACCAGCACATGTTGGTTGCCATGTTCCAGCAGATACTTGCTACCCGTGACCGTACCCGCGGCACCTAGAAATGTGATTCGCATGGCCGTTGCCCTTGAACATTCAGAGGAGCGCTATTGATCGCTCCTTTTGGCCCAGGGTCAGTTGATTTTTATCAACTGCGGGCTCGATGGGGGTCTCGTTCAACCGTATGGAGTGACCGGTTTGACGATCACCAGACTGCACGGTGCCCGGTTTAACAGGCGTTCAACGGTGTCGCCGATAAACCGGTCGGGCCCTGGGTGATAGACCGTGCCCAGTACCAGCATGTCGAAGTCATGCTGGTGAGCAAACAACCCGATGACCTTGTGGGGCGTACCCGACAACAAATGTCGATGTGCATCCTTGATGCAATAGCGTTCGGCAAGCACGTCGAAAGCCTCTTGCTGGGCATCCTCAATGGCGTCCCGCAAACTGTCATCAAGGCTGACGGTCGGCACACTCCTCGGTGCATCGCTGATCTCTGACCAGCGACTGACGTTAAGCAAGTGCAGTTCGGCGCCACAACTGGCCGCCAGAGTTGAGGCCAGATCGACAATTCGGTCATTCAAGCCCTGAGTCAGCTCCTCGAGATGGGACAAATCGATCGAGGCCAGGATTTTCAACGGTTTGGGGTTTCTGGCACTGGTCACTAAATGCAAGTGGGTAGGACATTCGCGCAACAGCCGCCAATCAAGAGGCCGGTGAAAGACGCGGTCGAGTGCTGGCACGTGATGGGCGTCCTTGATTACCAGGTCCGGATGGAAGTCACTTATGTACTCCAGCAGGTTGGTCAGACTCGACCGGGCCCAAACCGCCTCGGTACTCACCTGAAGGCCGCCGCACCTGTAAAAACGGGCTTGCTGTTCCAGCCAATGACGGTGCACCTGTAAATAGCCTTCTCGTGCCTGGGCCATCGCATCGTGGTCCAGCAAACCGGCTACGGCCAATGCCTGGACATAATCGAACGCTACAATGTGCAACAACGCACCGGTTGCACATGCCAACGCATGTGCACGCTCGAACGCCGGGGTATGGCTCATTTCGCTGGGAGCTATCAATAGAATGCGTTTGAGCTTGAGCATCACATACCTCGCCCTGGGTCATGGTTGCCATTCGATTATTTGGCGTTACGCCGAGGGGGACATGACTTTTATCAACGAATCAGCAGCCGGAGAAATGCACCGATTCGCCCTCGCTAGTCCATCCATGGTTGATTCAGCTCAACCTTTTTTCGGTTTTCTGCTGTAGAAATACATTGACCACTGGACCCGGTGCGGCGGCTAGGTGAAAGGAATCACTGGAATCGCTACACAGCGCGCATATGCCATGCAGCGTGCCCCCGACTATCCGCCCCTTCTCCCTGGAGCTTTGCCATGTTGGCGGTCACCCTGATCAATATGCTGGTGGTCATCATCGTTGTCGTGATCCACTACGAATGCCTGCTACGACTGAACGATTGGCTGCCCCGGCTCAAGTTGTGGAGCCGCTTCAGGATTGTCGTTGGCGTATTCGGCGCCCTGGTTGCCCACGCGACAGAGGTTTGGTGCTTTGCATTGGTTTACTACCTCATGGTGCACGCTGGTAAATGGGGCACTCTGACGGGCAGCTTCGACGGTTCACTGATGGATTGC
This sequence comes from Pseudomonas sp. Sample_24, assembly GCF_004307605.1. Lineage (NCBI taxonomy): Bacteria > Pseudomonadati > Pseudomonadota > Gammaproteobacteria > Pseudomonadales > Pseudomonadaceae > Pseudomonas > Pseudomonas sp. Sample_24. The sequence goes on along the minus strand of NZ_RCNW01000388.1, from coordinate 85,032 downwards.
GTCTACTTTTCCTTCACCACGTACACGACGATCGGCTTCGGCGATATTTCACCCGTGGGCGACATCAAGTATTTGACCGGGCTGCAAGCGCTGACCGGGCTGGTACTCATTACCTGGACAGCCTCCTTCCTGTTTCTGGAAATGCAGAAATACTGGAAACGCAAATAGTTGCCACTCGTTCGCATCGGCGCTCTACAAGCTCGCTCTAAACCGCCAACACGCAGCATGGCGCTTGATACAGAATATGCTCGGTCGTGCTGCCCAGGAGCTTGTTTAATCCCTTGGACTGGACCCTGCCCATTACGATCACATCCACGTTGTGTTCATCAGCGAACTCACACAAAACCTTGACCGGATGACCGTCTATGAAATGCCGACGATCCGCAGGCACGCCGAACTGATCTGCCAGGCGAAGGAAAGACTTTTCCAGGTCTCGTCGAAGCGCTTTGGTCAGGTCAGCGAGCGTGAGACCGTCCATGTCCGCCAGAAAATCGGCCGAAATATCGCAGGCGTACAGCAAATGCAATTCGGCATTGCACTGCATGGCGAGATTGCAAGCTTGCTTGATGATTTGTTGATTCAGTTCGTCGCCGGCTGACTCGACATCCGATACTTCGACAGCCGCGACAATTCTGCTGGGCAGGTTCAAGCCGGTGTTACCCATCAGATAAACCGGTGCCGAGCAGTGTCGCAACAAATGCCAGTCCAAAGGCGTGAAAAAGGCCCGCTTGAGCCTTGACGCATGGTCAATTTCCTTGATCAACAAGTCGGGCTGCATATCCGTCACGTGATCGATAATGTCTTGCTTCAGATCCTCAGCCCATGCCACTTGCGTGGTCACCTCAATTCCCCGGCCTCGCACACTCTCAGCCTGAGACTCAAGCCAGTCGCGATGGTCCTGCAGGTATCGTTCGCGAGCCAATGTTCGATCGCCCTCCTCAAGCAGCGACAACCATTTGAACGAAGGGATCAGCGCGGTGATATGCAAACTCGCCCCGCAGGCCTTGGCCAGGGATGCTGCATGACTCACGGCTGGGGAATGACGCAGTACCGGATTGATGATCAGCAACAAGCGTTGATACAGGCTCATGATAAATCTCCGGGTGACGGAAATATTTGACGCAAACCGCTTATGGATACGTCAGCGTTTGGCCCTGACCGCCAGAATGCTGCCAGGCACGGAGTACAGCGCGCGCTCTGTGTTGCTGCCAATCAGCCGGTCAAAACCCGTACGGTGCACCGTGCCCATTACCACGACATCAGCCAGGTATTGCTCGACAAACTCACTGATAACCGGCACCGGCAACCCCATGACGAAATGCCGACGCTCTGGCGGTACGCTATAGCGCTGCGCCAGTGCGATAAACGCCTGGTGCAAGGATTGACGCAGTTCCTCGATCAGGTCCACGCCCCACCCTCCCCCGGCCAGTGGTGCGTCGCTATTGAAAACGGGCGACAAATCATAGGCGTACAGCAGGTGTAACCGCGCATCGCATTGCAGGGCCAAGGCGTTCGCAGTCTGAATGATCGTATCGTTCAATCCGCTTATTTGTGTCGAAGGATCGAATGGGTCCACTGCCGCAACAACCCTGTGCGGCAAGCTATAGCGAACCTGGTTGACCAGATGCACGGGGATCGGGCATTCACGCAACAAGTGACAATCAAGTGGCGTAATGAATACCCGCTTGAGCGCTGGCTCAAGGGTGACATCCTTGATCAACAGGTCGGGTTTGAGATTCTCGACCGTCTTCAAAATATCCAGCAACGGATGGGTAGTGAAGACGGCTTTAACCGTTGCCTGTAAACCCAGGTCGCTGAGCCGGTCCAGTTCTTCGGCTTCCCAGCGACGGTAGCGACGCACATAACGCTGTTGCTGTGCATCGTCGACCTGTTCTTCAAAATAATGAATCACCGGCGCAGGTTCGACAAAGACTCGTACATCCAGTACAGCCCCTGCTTCCATGGCCAATGCAACCGCGCGCTGTTGTGCAGGTGACTCATGCAAAGATTGATCGGCGATCAATAGAAAACGTTGGTAATTTCCCATCACACACCTCCGTTCTGCGTCAGGATTGCAGCATTTTTTGTGGTTTGATCGCGAGCAAACTGCAAGGCGCCCGGTGCAGAAGTTGCTCGGCCGTGGTGCCCAGCAGTTTGCTCAAGCCCTTGTGCTGCACCGTACCCATGACGATGACATCGGTATGGTTCTCGCCAACAAATTCACAGATGCTCGGCACCGGAGCACCTTCGATGAAGTGCCTGCGCTGCGGTGGCACGCCGTGGCGCTCAGCGATGGCTGCAAAGGCTTCAAGTTGGGCCGCGCCCAACATTTCGTATATCCCGGTTGCCAAAGGCAACGCGCCAAAACCCATGTCGTGAACGTATGCGGACGTCCAGTCATAAACGTGCAGCAGGTCAAGGCTGGCATCGCAGATCGCCGCCAGTTTCGAGGCTGCGTCGATAATCTGGTCGTTAAGCACATGGCCCTGATCCTCATCGCGAAACACATCAATGATGGCCAGTACCTTATGCGGTCGAGCATTGAGCGGCGTGGTCACCAGATGCACCGGTACAGGACAGTCACGCAGCAACTGCCAATCCAGCGGGGTAAAAAATACGCGCTTGAACGCCGATTCTTCCTGAGCATCCTTGATGATGAGTTTCAGCGGCATCTCGTTGATAAAGGTCAGGATCTCCTCGTAGGGATCTTGCACCCACATCACCTCGGTAGTGACCTGCACCCCATGTTTTCTCATCAATGCGGCCTGGTCGGTGAGCCATTGGCGATGGGTGTGCAGATAGCCGTCTCGAGCCAAATCGAATTGCTCAGGGGCGAACAGCCCTGCCACCGACAGGGCCTGTGAATAGTCGAACGCCACGATGTGCAAGGGTAATTGCATCGCCAGCGCCAACGCTGCAGCCCTGTCGAAGGACGGGGTACGAGTCATGGCTGGAAGGGCGATCAAGAGTAAACGTTGAGTCTGCGGCATGGGGCACCTCGGCACGCGGCCATTACAATCCAGAACCAGAGTCACAGATTGATCAATGCCTGTTCCGGTCATTTGATATTTGTCAGTTACGCACGCGATGTCCGTCAGGAAATCCCCATGCCTGCTCATTGATATCTTTGTTATGGGCGCGAGCCATTTGCCGCTCAGGCATCCGAATGGGTTCTTTTGCCAGGTCAGCGACACTGGGCCAGATATGCGGGGCCTCGATACGTGCCTTGAGTAGACCCACAAATGCCTGTGCTTGGCACAGACTGTTGAAGTTCACTTGCAAGGCATCCATGCACACGACCCAGCAATGGCTTGCCGGTTGCTCCGTGATATCAATGATCATAAAGACCTCCGTATTGCTTTGAGAAACAGCACGCAAAGCCTTCCGGCTTTATCGCGACCTCCTTGACGGCTATTGCTCCTTCAGTGAAAAAGCCGTGCGCTGCACATCCTCAAGACTGCACCGTAGAGACCGGCAAAAGATTGATCATGGTCAATAATTTCGTTATCGGGCGATGTCCACACAACTGCATGTCAGGCTTCGTTCGATCGACTATTTTTGACAAAGATCAAACCTGCCGCCCCTAACCGCTGCAGGCTTGTTGGAAGACTTCCGCCGTGGCTAACGGATCAACCGATCACTTGGCGCAGATGTGTCACCTCTGATCAATCGCTCTTTGCTCCGGAGAGGCTTCATGAACGTCGACTGGCTGAACTTCACTCCTTGGTCGTCTCTTGCAGGAGGCGCATTGATTGGTCTGGCTGCCAGTCTCTTCGTTATCTTCAACGGGCGTATCGCCGGTATCAGTGGTCTGATTGGCAGTCTTTTGCAGCGTGGGAGTGAGGGTGTGAGTGAGAAAGCACTTTTTCTCCTGGGCCTGGCCATTGCCCCGCTTGTATGGCGTTTGTTTTCCTCGCTGCCGCCGATTGAGTTCAAGAGCGGCTGGTTTGGACTTTCCTTGGCCGGCTTGATGGTGGGCATCGGTACACGATACGGCTCGGGTTGCACCAGTGGACATGGCGTTTGCGGCCTATCGCGTCTCTCGCCACGATCAATGGTCGCTACCGCGTGCTTCATGTTCAGTGGTTTCGCCACGGTGTTTATCGTGCGTCATCTGCTCGGGGGGTGAACGTGATCAAACTGAGTGCATTCATTGCAGGCTTGCTGTTCGGCATCGGCCTGCTCCTGGCTGGCATGACCAATCCGGTGAAAGTACTGGCCTTCCTGGATGTAGCCGGTGCATGGGACCCCTCCTTGGCTTTGGTCATGATCGGGGCCATTGGCATCGCCGTGGGGCCGCTAGCCTGGGCACGCCAACAATCCCGTTCGCTGCTGGGAAGGCCAATGCAGCTACCGGTCAAACGGGAGTTGGATACCCGTTTGATCGGCGGGAGTCTGGTGTTTGGAGTCGGCTGGGGATTAGCAGGCATTTGCCCCGGCCCCGCAGTGGCAATTCTGCTGACAGGACGCTGGCAAGGGATCGTGTTCATGTTGGCCATGCTGACCGGCATGTGCTTGTTTACTGTGCTGCAGGCCCGACGAAACCAATGAAAGGGAAATCGCCATAAAAACGGACACTCGAACCATAGGCCCTCGCCTTTTCGCCCACCCCACCGTTTGATGCGTGCTGCAACTGGCCTTGGAATATCTCTTTGGGAACAGTGGACACCGTTGATTTCTTCATCGATGGCTGCATGGTCTCGTTGGCAATGTTTCGTTCCCCACGCAAATGAGGATCCCGGTGTATCAATACGGCATCTGATATATATCAAGGTGCGTTGTGACAGTGCTGCTAATTACTAGGTGGTCGGGCTGTGGTTTTTGATGTTGGCAAAGTGATCTGACGCAAACAGCAATGTTCATTCAAAACCCTGGCTCAGCTCCCCCCACTAAAAAAGGCAGCTAGACATGAAATACAGCAGACTGGCCATGCTCTTGTTTACTGCATCGTTAGCCCCCACAGGGACATTTGCAGCAGAGCAAGCTCAAGTGACGCAGACGCAACAACAAGCTCCAAATGTTGCCGAGTTCGATAAACAGATGGTTCAGGCGCAAGATACCTTCAAGAAAATGCAGGCACAGATGGAGAAAATTCAGCAAACCCAGGATCCCCAGCAAAGGCAGAAGCTTCTTCAAGAGCATTGGAGTGCGATGCAGAATGCAATGAGCATGATGAACGGTATGTGGGGGCCGGGAATGATGGGCAGAGGACACATGATGGGTGGTAGCCACAAGATGGGGTGGCATGACTACGCGAACATGACCCCTGAGCAACAGAGTCAACGCCAATACATGATGGACAGGTATACGGGGATGCAACAGATGATGATGGATAACATGATGAAGCATCAGAACTACATGCAAGGGCAGCCGCCGGCAAAACCTGGACAATAGGCACTTGTACTCTGCTTTGTGAAGTGCGTTTTCGGTGGACTGGGAACGCACGCCTCTATCGCTTTTAGCGCGAACAGATTCACTCAGACCTGCCAAAGGTTTCAACGCTTGATAAGGTCAATACCGATGACCTTGATATCCTCAATGTTAGGAAACCTAGCCGTCTTGAGCGACGAGACCTTTTTGCCGACCATACCTCAACGGTATCGTACAGCACTCAAATGATATTAGACCCCGATTGCCTTCGAACTTAGCCTGTGAGTCCTCAGGCTATGCGTGCGAATAAAAATAAATGCTTTTTCGAAGCAATCATAAGTTCTCATTGTTCGATACCCCAACGCAATTCATCGCGCTGCCCGCCATGGTTCTGTTCGTTAATCGCACGACATCGCCTGCCGAGCCCCCCGCCTCAACTCATTTCTTGGCACGCTATACACACCTTGGCAATCACCGTGATTCACGCGGCTTGCCGTCGGATCATTCTGTTCAGCCAACATAAAAACAGGAGTATTCCTTGATCAATAAAACATTTGAATCAGTCGCGGCTGCACTAGACGGCATTGCCGATGGTTCGGTCCTCATGGTGGGTGGATTCGGCACTGCCGGGATGCCGTCGGAGTTGGTCGACGGCGTCATTGCTTCGGGCGCTCGCGAGCTGACCATCATCAGCAACAATGCCGGCAATGGTGAAATCGGTCTGGCCGCATTGCTCAAGGCCGGGCGTGTTGCCAAGGTCATCTGCTCGTTTCCACGCCAATCCGATTCCTATGTCTTCGACGAGCTCTACCTGGCAGGAAAGGTTCAGCTCGAAGTGGTGCCACAAGGCAACCTGGCCGAACGTATTCGCGCGGCAGGCTCTGGTATCGGTGCTTTCTATTCACCGACCGGCTACGGCACTTTGCTGGCCGAAGGCAAGGAAACCCGTGTGATCGACGGTCGCAACTACGTGCTGGAAATGCCGTTGCATGCCGATGTCGCACTGATCAAGGCCGAAAATGGCGATCGCTGGGGCAATCTCACTTACCGTAAAGCCGCGCGTAACTTTGGACCGATCATGGCGATGGCCGCGAAAACGACAATCGCCCAGGTCAATCGGATCGTGGAGTTGGGAGAACTGGACCCCGAACACATCATTACGCCGGGAATCTTCGTTCAGCGCGTGGTCGCAGTGCCCCGCTCCCCTTTCACGAAAGCCAACGTCAACTGAGGTTCGCCATGACTGTCATGAATAAACTATCGCGTAGCGAAATGGCGCAACGTGTGGCCGACGACATTCTCGAGGGCTCTTACGTAAACCTGGGTATTGGCGTGCCTACGCTGGTGGCCAATTACCTGGGTGACAAAGAAGTGTTCCTGCACAGTGAAAACGGTGTGCTGGGCATGGGCCCGAGCCCTGCGCCGGGTGAGGAAGACGATGACCTGATCAACGCGGGCAAACAGCATGTGACACTGCTGCGAGGCGGAGCCTTTTTTCACCACGCCGATTCGTTCTCGATGATGCGTGGCGGGCACATCGACATTGCCGTGCTGGGCGCTTTCCAGGTCTCGGTCAACGGCGACCTGGCCAACTGGCACACCGGAGCCGAAGGTTCCATTCCGGCTGTGGGTGGCGCGATGGATCTCGCAACCGGCGCGCGCCAAGTGTTCGTAATGATGGATCACCTGACCAAGACGGGCGAAAGCAAATTAGTGCCGCAATGTACCTACCCGCTGACCGGCATTGGTTGCGTGACCCGGATTTATACCGACCTGGCTATCCTGGACGTCACTCCAAAAGGCTTGCAGGTCAGAGAAATTTTTGCCGATATCAGTTTTGAGGCATTGCAAACGCTCAGTGGCGTGCCACTGATTCGGTAAAGCCGGTTGGCGCCCACCCCACGATTGGGCGCCCCTCCTCACCGAATATTCGCCCTTTATCGAACCCCTTCCCGAGCGACAGGTCTGCATCTTTATAACTCCTCGGGAATGAAGCCAATGTCCGCGCAACACACCCTTGTCGTGCTCGCTCGGGGCGGATATGCCGCTCGAGGTGTTCTGTACCTGATCATCGGTATCTTCGCTCTGCTGGCGGCACAAGACTCGACAAAACCCAAGGACAGCCACAAAAGCCTGGAGGCTTTGCTAAGCCAGCCTTTTGGTTACGTCCTGGTCGGGCTGGTGGTGGCTGGTTTACTCGCATTCGCAGGCTGGCGAGTGTTGCAGGCCATTCGCGACGTCGATCATCACGGTACGTCGCTCAAGGGTCTGGTCATTCGTGCAGGGTTATTCGCGGGTGGTTTGATCAATGGTGCACTGGCGTTTTTTGCCTTGGGCCTGCTCATCAGTGGTATCAGAAGCTCAAGCAATTCAGGCGGCGGGAATACCCGGGATCTGCTGGCGCATCTTTTGTCGTGGGATCACTCAAACGTGTTGATCTACCTGGTGGCGCTGATCCCACTGGGTGTAGGCATTGCTCACCTCATCAAGGGGTGGAAGGCAACATTCGAGAAGTACTTCGAGGCCGACGAAGAGGTGATGCGCTACATACGTCCCGTATCTCGGTTCGGACTCATAGCCCGAGGCGTCGTGTTTATCGAGATAGCGGTGTTGCTGGTAATCGGCGGCTCACGTTATCAAGTCAAGGATCCCCCGGGCATGAAGGAAGCGCTTGATGCTCTGCAGAATCTGCCAGCGGGAAGCGTGATTCTGATGGTGATGGCTTTGGGCTTGATCGCCTTTTCGGTTTACAGTTTTTCCGAAGCCGCCTGGCGCAAAATCAATATGGATGTGCCTGGAGTCCCGGCATCGTAGTGGCATGACGGCACCTCAGGCTTTCGCTTCTTGCGTGATTGTTCCATCACGATCGGCGGCATTGGGTACTGGCAACACCCTGCCCTCGCGCACTTCAAGAATCTGGTCTGCAATGCGGATCATGGCGGGCCGATGGGACACCGCGATGACGGTTATGCCGGGGGTCAGGCTTTTCAGTACCTGGCATATTTCGGTCTCCGATTCCGGATCGAGCGCGCTGGTTGCTTCATCCAGGATCAGAAGCTTGGGGCGATGGGCCAAGGCACGTGCGATGACGATACGCTGCCTCTGGCCGCCGGACAGTTTGGCACCTCGCTCGCCGACGATCGATTGCAGCCCGCCTGGACATTCCTGCACAAACTGCCACGCGCCGGCCTGACGTAGCGCACGCTCTGCATCGTCGGCATTCAACGACCTGTCCCCCAAGGTGACGTTTGCCAGAATGCTGTCGTGCAGCAGCAAGGTTTCCTGTGTAACGTAGCCGATCATCCGCCGCCAGGCCCTGCGGTCCAGGTCGTGCAAGTCACAGTCGTCTACCCTGATGCGTCCGGATTGAGGCGCGAGCAGCGAACAGATCAGGTCGAGCACGGTGGTTTTCCCTGCACCGGAAGGACCGATCATGGTGGTGAATGAACCGACCGGAAAACTCATCGACACGCCGTCGAGCACTTGCCGTCCGCCGTAGCCAAAGCTGATGTTTTCAAAAACGATATGGCGCTTCAAGGCAGGAACGCAGTTCCCTCCAACCGGCTCGGCATCGGCCACGGCATTGTCGATTGCTTCGTTGATGGCCCAATAGGCGCTTTCTTGCGCGGCCATCCGGTGATAGCGCTGTTGCGCTTTGTGCAGCAATCCCAGCATGCGCACCACCACGAATATGAGCACCATCACCGAAGACAGCGGCAGTCCGCCGATCACAAGCCCGGCGTAGAGTCCCGCGGCGGCAAGGATTGCCAGCATGGGTTCCTGCAAGGCCCGCAATGTTTCGCGGCTCATCACTTCGCGCTCCAATGCGGTGTTGAGCTCGCCGGCGTGACCGCGCAGCAAGGAATCGGCAATGTCATCCCGGGCCATGGCCTTGAGCGGTTTAACCGAAGCCAGCGTATCCGTCAGGTAGACCAGCAGCTCACGCATCAAGCGGGTCTGGCTTTTGCCCACGCGACGTGACGTCTTGACCAGTCCCCGCACGGCCACCAGCAGGACAAAACCGATCAGCAATGAGAGGAACGCTGCCTGCCAGGAGACGAAAAGCGCAATGATTGCATAGGCCGCTGCCTGGATGCCCAGCGCCAGCATATTGGCCGCATGCTCATAAGCGGTGGAAGCGCGGTAGGCTTCCGTTGCCACGGCGTTGGCCAGTGCCCCGGCAGGCTGGCGCAGATAATATTCCCAGCGACTGCCCAGAGAGGCTTTGATCAGGTCGATGCGCAGGTCGGTCGCCACATGTGCCACCGTGTAGCCAACCTGCCGATTGCCCAGCAATATCAGCAGGTTACTCAGCGTCATGCCCACGACAATAATCACCAGCATGTTGGGGATCGAGGGCTCAAGGCCGAGCGTGTCCATGACGGCGAAGACCTGAACCGCCAGCTTTGAATGCGGCTGGTCTTCAAGCACCGCCGATATCAGTGGCAGCATTGTGCTCAGGCTGACGCTTTCGACCACCCCTGCCAGCAGCAAACTCAGGAGCATCAGGACGGTACGGGCCGGATAAGAGCGGCCAAAGGCAAAAATAATCCGCATGAGTGTCGTTCACTATGACGTAGGTAAAGATTAGCTCACCGACAGCTCGCGACACTGTTCAAGCGCCCACTGTGACGAGGTCCACCGGGCTACGCAATGACGCGAAGGCCTCGATGATCTGGTCTATTTGCTCGGGTGTATGGGCCGCGCTGACGCTGCAACGTATCAGGGTGACGGCACCGGGCGTCGCTGGAGGCAGGACCAGATTGACATAGACGCCCTTCTCTATCAGCGCCCGCCAGAAGGCCAGCCCCTCGTGTGGCGACTTCAGCATCACGGCAATCACCGGACTGGCTTGTGGCCCCAATTGGTAGCCTGACTCTGCCAACCCCTGATAAAGCCGCCGGGCATTCGTCCACAGCTGACGCCGCAGCTCCGGACGTTCCTTGATGGCCTTGAGCGCTGATCTCACGGAGGCAATGGCCGAGGGCGCGGGTGAAGCGGTAAAGATATAGGGCCTGCTGGCGTAGCGAAGCAGGTCCATTTGCGCATCGTGACAAGCAGCGAAGCCACCGACCGCGCCCAGGCTCTTGCTGAACGTGCCCAACAGAATGTCGACTTCCGAGTCCACCCCCAACTCTTCGGCCAGCCCTCGCCCCTTGGCACCCAGCACACCGAAGGAATGCGCCTCGTCTACCAGCAGGTAACCTCCGAGACGACGCTTGACCTCGACTATTTCTCTGAGCGGAGCCTGATCACCCAGCATGCTGTAGATGCCTTCCACCAAGATAATCGCTTCGCGCGCGCGGTCGCCGAGCCGGACCATGCGCCGCTCCAGATCAGCGACATCGTTATGGCGAAAGCGGATGATCTCTGCACCACCCAGCTTGCAAGCGTCGTAGATGCTCGCGTGGCAATCGGCGTCAAGCAATACCACCTCGCGCGCGCTCGCCAGGGTTCCGATGACACCCAAATTGGCGACATAGCCTGTGGAGAACACAATGACGGAACGCCGCCCGAGAAAATCGACAAGTTCCTCCTCCAGCGCGCTGTGCCCGGCGTAACTGCCATTGGCCATACGAGAACCGGTGGTGCCGGTCCCTTCAAGCTCCAGCGAGCGCTGTGCCGCCTTGATGCCGTCGGGATCGAATGTCAGCCCGAGATAATTATTGGTGCCCGCCAGTATGACTCTCTTCCCCTGGATACTGCCCTCGGTCGGGGAGTACATCTCGTCGATGCGAATTCCAAAAGGATGCGAATCCGAGAGGCTGGCGCGTTCCGCCGCCAGTTTGCCGAATTTGTCAAACAGTCCCATCGGCATGCTCCATCAAGTTGAGAATCGCGTGGGACAGCTGTGCAGGCGTTCGCACATCCATCAGGATGTTGAGGTGGATCGAGATGTCGAATTCGTCCTCCAGCTCCATCAGCATGTCCATCACCTTTATCGACTCCATCCCCAGGTCCTGGGCCAAATCGGTATCCGGGTAGATTGGCGTCCCGGGAGGTGCAAGCCGCCCGATGAGCATAATCACCCGTTCGAGTATCGCTTCTTGTGTGATCATCGTGGGTTTCCTTGAGTTCAGTGGCTCTTTGCCCGCTCAGAACATGTGATTGCGCAACGCTTGCCTTAACAGTATCTGCGGCTCCCAGCCCAATGACGCGCTGATGCGCGCATTGCTGCAGGTCCAGTCCGGGTGCATCAGTTCATTGACTTTGCCGGGGGTCAGCATGGGTGCCCGGCGGGTGAACCGGGACAGCACCAGGTTCGCTCGTGCAAGGCCTTTCAGTACCCCGGCAGGCACTGCGGCTTGCCGTACCGGCGCATGGCGGATATCGCAAGCGATGCCGGCCAGGCTTGCCCAGCCGTACCCTTGCACCTGGCCATCACACAACTCAAAGGTCTGCGATTGCACGACAGGTGCGTCCAACCACTGCATGACGGCACTGACCAAATCGTCCACATGCAGAAAGCTGAACTGTGAATCGTCTCGACCGAGGGTTACCAGCCAGCCGCGCAAGAGCCAGTCGAACAGCGGACGCAACTCGCGGTCGCCGGGACCGTATACGGCGGTCGGCCTGAAAATACACACGGGAATCGCTCCGGCAGCGGCCTTTACCTGGCGTTCGCCTTCGAATTTGGAAGCGGCGTACCAGGACAATGTCGGATGGCGCGCCGCAAGGGACGAGATCAGCAGAAAACGCTCGCAACTGCCGTTAAGCCGTGTCGCCTCCATCAAGTGTTTGCTGCCCTGCACGTTGACCGAGTCGAAATCCCGGGCAGCCCGGCCCCTGACCTTGCCAGCGCAGTGAATAACCGCATCTGCGCCCCGGGTAAGCTCGGCAAGGGCCGGCTCATCTTCCAGTGTTCCCTTGATCCACTTCGTTCCATCCTCTGCCGTACCGCTCCTGGAGCGAGCCAACGCTCGTACCTCCACGCCTCGGGCAACAAGTCGTTCGCGCAGGACGCTGCCGATGAAGCCAGTGGCGCCAGTCAGCGCAACCACGCGAGCGCTCACGTCGTCTCCAGTGCCGGACAGGGAAGAACAGCGTTGGCCTGGGCCATGAACCGTTCGAGGGCTTCGGCGCGAGAGGGTTTGCCCGAAGAGGTTCGTGGCAATGAATGAGGTGGCACAAGGTGTACGTCGGCAGCAAGGCCGAACTCACTGATGATCTTGGCCAGCAGAGTCCGGACCAATTGCTCGCGGATTTCCGGCTCACGGACCCGGCATTGAACCTGGACCACGACCTGAGGCTCATCATCGCCGGGCACGACAAACACGATGGCATCGCCAGGCCTCAGATCGGGTTCGGACTCCACCAGGTATTCGATATCCTGCGGCCAGATGTTTCGGCCCCGGACTATGAGCAAATCCTTGCGCCGGCCAGTGATATGCAGCTCGCCCCCGGACAGATAGCCCAGGTCACCGGTGTCGAGCCAGCCATCTTTCAAGGCTGCCTGGGTATTTTGGGGATCATTGAAATAACCCGACATGACGCTGGGCCCCCAGACGAATATCTGGCCTACCTCGCGCTCGGCGACCACCCGCCCCGCCGCATTGCGAATTTCCACGCGATGCCCTGGCAATGGCGCGCCACAATTGGTAAACGCACAGCTTCCCGGATCATCGGCAGCACATTTCTGCGCCTTGAGCTGATGTTCCAATGCCTGGCGAGCGACATGATCCACCAGCACCCCTGCCCCGCGGCGGGCGAAGCAGACGGCCAGGGTGCTCTCCGCCAGACCGTAGCAAGGCGTGAATGCAGCCGCATTGAATCCCGTGTCGAGAAAACAATCCGCGAAACGGCGTAACACCGATGCCCGAATGGGCTCTGCCCCAATCCCCGCGACACGCCAGCAGGAGAGATCCAATACGGTTTTTTCCGGGTCCCGGACTCGCCGGGTGCAGAGGTCATAGCCAAACGGCGGGGCAACCGAAACATTCACCCGATTCTGGCTTATCAGTTTGAGCCATTGCCCGGGTCGCGTGGCGAAATCCCGGGTGTGCAAGTAGTCGACTGTCAATTGTGCCGCCATGGGCGCCAGGACAAAGCCCACCAGCCCCATGTCATGATAAAAGGGCAGCCATGACGCACATCGGTCCCCCGGGCGAACGCCGATACCGTTCACGACGATGCCTCTGATGTTGGCCATCACCGCACGCTGGGTAATGATCACGCCACGAGGAAATCGGGTACTGCCGGATGTGTATTGCAGGTAGGCGATGTCCTCCGGCAACACGCGGGGAAGCGTCTGCACGGGCGGTAAATCGCTCAATTGCTGGACAGTCCCGACGAACGCCTGAAGCGAGGTCCCCAGCGCTTCCCGTGCATAGGGAAGCCATTCCTCCTGTCCGAGGACGGCTGCCGGCGTGCAATTGGCGAACAGTCCTTTCAGCTTTTCCACGTAGGAATGATGGCTTCCCAAACTGGATGGCACCAAAAGAGGAACGGCGATCAGGCCCGCGTATTGGCAGGCGAAAAACGACTCGATAAAGCTTTGGTGCGTATCGGCGATGAGTGCGACCCGATCACCCTTCTTCAACTTGAGCCCAAGTAGACGTTTAGCCAGCGCGACAGCATTGCTTTTGAGCTGAGCGTATTCAACCGCTGCAATCAAGTGGCAATGCCTGTCGTAGAAGTTCATCCCGGTCTGACCAGACGCGGCATAATCGAGTGCTTCCACTAGCGTGGAAAAGTCCGCGAGACGTTGAGTGAGTGCCTGTTTTGCAACGGTTGCAGACATAAGGAAACACCCATCCATTTAGCCCGAGTAAGGATAAGTCAAATAGCGGGTCGACCCCCTGCGCCAGTAAAACACTTGTCGTTTTACTGCCCCGTTGCCGTTTCCATGGAGTCCAAGCTCCACGGATAATCGGCTCGCAGAAGATCTTTCGGCTTTTTCAAGTATTTACAAAGCCTAACGCAATACTAATCGGCATCTGGGTGATCGCAAATTTTTTCCCGGATGAGCGACGACCGGCAAACATCGCATGTAGCTGTAGCACCTCGTTCTCAAATGCGACAGCCATCGAAAAGTACAGGGTATTTAAGCCTTAGAGGCGCATTCACGCCAATATTTAGATCACGCGCGCCCGACGCCAAAAGTTCAGCTACGCTCTGACGGCAAATCCGAAGAGAAGCTAGTTCAACTGCTACCGACTTTTGGGCCAACGATGATCAATAAGAAGTTGCCAATCATTACGCGACCCGTCCTTACACGTTTGGAACTCAAGACATTCATCAGCTTCCCCGGCACTCTTTATCGCAACGATCCTTGCTGGATCGAGCCGATCCATTACGAGCGCCAGGAACTCCTTTCCAAAAAGAACCCGGCGTCGTCCCATTTAACGTGGCAGGCGTGGCTGGCCTGGTCGGGAACGGAAGTCGTGGGGCGTATCACGGCACAGATCGACAGCCTTCACCGGCAATTGCACGGCAATGATTCCGGGCACTTCGGGATGTTTGAAGCCGTGGATGACCCGGCCGTAGTCGACAGCCTGTTCGCGGCAGCTGAGGCCTGGTTGCGCGAACGTGGCGCCGCGCGTATCACCGGTCCGTTCAATCTGACCATTAACCAGGAAAGCGGGTTATTGGTGGAAGGATTCGATCATCCCCCCTCTGCGATGATGGGACACGGACAGCCCTACTATGATCAAAGGCTCACCGCCATCGGCTATCGGCAAGCCACGGACCTGCTGGCCTACTGGATGCGCACCGACCAATTGCACTTTCCGCCGGCCTTGTCGGCGATGATGGCGCGCGAGCGAAAGCGCGTGGTGGTCAGGCCTCTGGACACCCGTCAGTTCCGGCGCGACATGCGCATCCTGCGTGAAATATTCAATGACGCCTGGAGCCGTAATTGGGGGTTTGTACCTTTCACCGAATCCGAATTTTTCGAGCTTGGCAGCCAGTTGAGGTTGTTGGTCCCCAAAGACCTGTTGTACATCGCTGAAGTCGATGGCGACCCCTGCGCTTTTATCGTGGCCATCCCTAACATCAACGAGGCGATCGCCTCTCTCAAAGGACAATTGCTGCCCTTTGGCTGGCTGCGGCTGTTGTGGCGGCTTTATGGCAAGGGCACGCGCACCGCACGCGTGCCCCTGATGGGCGTCAAGCAGCGTTACCAGTTCAGCCGCTTGGGACCAACACTCGCCCTGCTGTTGATCGAAGCGCTAAAGCCGCCCTTCGTCAAACGGGGCATTGAAGCGTTGGAGATGTCCTGGATCCTGGAATCAAACGCGGTGATGCGCAAAATCCTCGTCCAGATCGGTGCCACCCCTTACAAGCGCTACCGGATCTATGAAAAGCACATCTGAGGCGAAACAATTCACTGCGCTGGTGCTGGCAGCGGACAGGGGCTCGGCCGATCCGGTTGCCGCAATGGCCGGGACCAGCTGCAAGGCCTTGGTGCCGGTGGCCGGGGTACCCATGGTCTGTCGGGTGGTCGGGGCGTTGCAGGACAGCGAGTGGATTGATCGAATCGTACTGGTAGGTCCTGCGCAAAACTTACTCGCGCAAGATGCCTCAATGACGCAACTGCTCGACAGCGCCAGTGTCGGTTGGCTGGAACCCGCCAACTCGCCCAGTGTTAGCGCCGCACAAGCCCTGGCGCTTCAGCCCGCAGACAGACCGGTGTTGGTGACAACCGCAGACCACGCACTGCTTTGCCGGGAGATGGTCGACTACTTTCTACAGCACGCGGCCTCGGGCGGGCATGATTTTGTGGTGGCGGTGACGCCCCTGGACACGGTTCTGGCGCGCTTTCCAGGCACCCGGCGCACCGGCATCCGGCTGCGCGGCGGCCCGTATTGCGGCAGCAATTTGTTTGCGTTCATGACCGAGGACGCCCGCCGGCTCGCCAGCTTCTGGCAACGGGTCGAACAGGACCGCAAAAACCCTCGACGCGTCATTGCCGGTGCGCTGGGCTTTACAGGCGTTTTGCGCTACCTGATGGGCCGGTTGACCCTGGAACAAGCGCTACAACAGCTTTCCAGCAAGTTGGGGGTGAGTATCGGCGCGGTGATCATGCCCTTTGCGGAGGCCGCTATCGATGTCGATTCGCCGCTGGATTATCAAATGGTGGAGCGGTTTCATGCGCAGAAAAATCAGTCGATACCGAGCGGTTCCTGATCGATCTGGATGGCAACGCTCCGCGGTTTCGCGAGCGTTGGCAGGGTCCGGATTATGTTTCTGATCGAACGCTATGTGATCGCCGAGATCCGTCGACCGGTGTTGGTGATGGTCAGCATCCTGGTGTTCATCTTTGCCAGCTACTCCGCAGAGCGCTACCTGTCTGACGCGGTACAGGGAACCCTCGCTTTGCAGGCCGTGCTGCAAATGGTGTTCTACAAGGTACTGATTGCGCTGGAAATGCTGGTGCCGGTGGCGTTGTATGCCTCGGTGACCCTGGCGGTCGGGCGCCTGTGCCACGATTCCGAAATCATTGCGATATCGGCCTCGGGGGCAAACCCGCTGCGCATCTATCGGGCTGTCCTGTTATTGGCAATACCGATCTCGCTGGCGGTGGCCATGCTCTCGCTTTACGGGCGCCCCTGGGCCTATACGCAGGCCTATGTACTGGAACAGCAGTCGCGAACAGATCTGGACGTCAATCATCTGCAAGCGCAACGCTTCAACCTGAATAACGAAAACGGCAGGATGATTCTGGCAGAGCGGATCGATCGCACCGATGGCCGGCTCCACGATGTACTGATCTATGACCCGGGCGACTCGAAAACCCGTGTGTTTCGTTCCGCACAAGCGCGCATTCTGGATCCCGATCCAGACGATCCGGTCGTGGAACTGACGCAAGGCCATTCCTACCTGCTCAAGCACAGCACCTCAAAGGATATTTCAGAAAAATTCGAGCACATGCGGCTGCACTTGCTGCCCATCGAAAGGGCTGCCGAAGGCAAGCGCAAGGCGGCTCCCAACCAGGTGCTGGAGGCTTCCAGCGCACCGTTGGACAAGGCCGAACTGCAGTGGCGCCAGACGCGGGGCGTGAGCGCGACCATCCTTGCATTACTCGCCATTCCGTTGAGCCGCACCCGGCCCAGACAGGGACGATTCGCCACCCTGCTGCCCGTAACAGCCGCGTTCGCCCTGATTTATTACGCAGCGGACATCTGCAAGACAATGGTGGGCAACAGCACCTTGCCCCTGTACCCGGGGTTGTGGATCGTGCCGCTGTTGATGAGTCTGGCGCTGCTGATTTTCCTGGCGCGGGATCTGGCACTCTTTCGGTTCGGCCTGCGATGAAAATCCTCGATCGCTACATCACCCGTCATGTGTTCTTCGGTTTCGCCGCTGCCGCAGCGCTGTTGCTGCCATTGTTCACCACCCTCGACCTGGTGGGCGAACTCGATGATGTGACTGCTGACGGCTACCGATTGAGCCAGGCCATCGAAGTCGTCTTCATGACCCTGCCCCGTCGTATCGTCGAGCTGGGCCCGTTCATCGCCCTGCTCGGCGGCATTGCCGCGCTCGGGCAGTTGGCCGCCACCCGGGAACTGACTGTCATGCGCGCCACTGGCCTGTCGATTGCCCGCATCGGGTTCACGGCGACGCTGGCCGGGCTCGCGCTGGCGTTGGCATGGGCGGCGCTGGATGAATGGGTGGCCTCTCCCCTGCAGCAAAATGGCCTGGAGTTGCGCAACGAAGCCATGTCCGCCGGTGCTCAGGCCAGCAACGACCAGGGAAGCGTCTGGGCTCGCCAGGACGACCAAATCGTGCGGGTGGGCAATCTTCAGCACAAACGGCTGCCGGTCAATATCGAAATCTTCCGGTTCGACAACGACCGCTCACTGGTGTCCTACCTCTTTGCAGAGTCGGCGGACATACAGGACGCAGGCCAATGGCGTTTGAACAACGTCCAGGTCAAACAGTGGGATCAGGGCACCGAAACGACACAGCAACTCGATCATATGGTTTGGCATTCGATTTTTGGCGGAGCGCGACTGGGCGACATTACCCTGCCGACTGAAAGCCTGTCCGTGCGCCAACTCTATCGTTACATCGCCTACCTCAAAGGCTCGGGCCAGCCCTCGGCGCAATATGAAATGGCGATGTGGCAAAAACTCGGGCGGCCGATCCTGACCCTGGCGATGATCCTGTTCGCCATCCCGTTTGCCTTCGCACAACCGCGCTCACCCAACCTGGGGGCGCGGCTGGCGTTGGGTGCGCTGGTCGGGTTAATGGTCTATGTAAGTAATCAGATCATCGTAAACCTTGGTCTTCTGCTAAAGATGAACACACTGGTCACTACCTTGGGGCCGGCACTGGTCTTGCTCGCGGTGGCGATCGGGATGGTGGGTTACATGGACCGGGGCAGTCGCTGAGACTGCCCACGCTATTTCAATGAACAGGGCGCTGAACAATGAAGACTCTCGTATACCTGATCTGTAGCAGCCCGGTGCGTCTGTGGGGCCTCACCTCCAGAGAACGAGTGGGCCGTATGCTCGCAAAGTTTCCCGACGCCCACCTCTGCGATGCAGGCGAGCCATTGCCGGCACAAGGCGAGGTCGTGCTGCTGCGCGAAGATTACCTTTACGATGATCGGGTATTGCGGGGGTTGTTGAAAACGCCTGAGGTCGCCCTGCAAGACCCCAAGACCGGCGCCATCGTCGCCGCCCATGCCAGCGTGGAGCGACTCGCGCACCTGCCCAGCCTGGATACCGACGCCGTCGCCGGATTGCGTAAAGTGGTTCCCGCTACCGTGGCCACCGCCATGCAGACCCAACTGCGCAAGTTCGATCCTCCGTGGGTCGCGCAAATCACCGACAGCAATCAAGCGCACCTTGAAAAGTCGCTGTTCAACGGATCCTACAAAGGTGTCACCGACTTCATAACCCGAGCGATCTGGCCCGTCCCGGCGCGCTGGGCCACCGTCTGGTGCGTGCGGCTTGGGCTCAGCCCCAACCAGGTCACGGCAGCCAGCTATGTGCTGGCTATTCTGGCGGGTGTGCTGTTCTGGCACGGGCATTTCGGTGCGGGCCTGGTGGCCGGCTGGCTGATGACGTTTCTCGATACGGTCGACGGCAAACTGGCACGCGTCACTGTCACCTCCACCCGCTTCGGCAATATTTTCGACCATGGCCTGGACCTGATTCACCCGCCGCTCTGGTATATCGCCTGGGGAATGGGCTATGCGGCGACCTGGGACTCGGACATTCCGCTCAACCCCGTGCTCTGGGCCATTTTCCTGGGCTATGTCGCAGGTCGGTTGTGCGAAGGTGCGTTCAAGTTCGCCGCGCCCTTTTCAATGTTTCTGTGGCGCCCGTTCGACTCGCTCAACAGGCTTGTCACTGCGCGGCGTAATCCCAATCTACTGATACTGACCTGCTTGTGGGCGGTGGATGCCCATGACACGGGATTGATTTGGGTGGCCGTCTGGACCTGTGTTTCGACACTGGTGCTGGGGGTTCGCACAGTGTCCGCCATTGTCTTGAAACACCGGGGCCACCCGCCGCAGCCCTGGCTCAGCCGAATCGACATGGCCGCCGAGCGCGACCGCTTGATCGTGCGGATGTTTGCGCCACGCTCGGGTCTCAATGATGCGTGACGCTTGTCCGCGGCCGCAGAAAATCGGCATCTTGCTCAACCCTTGCAGCGGCACCCTGCGACGTGCCTTGCCCAGGTTTCGTCTGCTCGCCCGCGACGTCCCCGGCGCCTCTGTGCTCGAAGCCACCTCGGCCGATGAGATCGCCCATGCCGTGAGCGACTTCCAGCTCCGGGAGAGTGACCTGCTGGTCGTTGTGGGTGGCGACGGGACCTTGCAAGCTGCTATCTCCTTTCTGCTGAGCCAAGAACCTGCGTGCCTGCCAACCGTACTGGTCATTCCGGGTGGCACCACCAATATGAGCGCGATCGATCTGGGGGCGCGCCTGAGCGCCGAAAAGGCCTTGACGGGCTTATCCGCCTGGCTCGCTGGCGATGCAACCGCCGCAAAAGTCGTATCGCGTGCTGCGCTTCGCGTTGATAGCGGGTTGCAACATGCGGCGCAATTCGGAATGTTCTTCGGCGTCGGCGCAGTCGTGAACGGCGTGCGTTACTACCATCGAACGCTGCGGCCCAAGCGCGTACCCGGGGCGCTGGGGCCGACACTGGCCTTGGGTCGAATGCTGTTTTCTGCGCTGCACAACCTGCCACACGACCTGTTTTGCGCGTTGCCCGCCCGCCTGGGCACTCATCGTGGTGTCTGGGAACGTGACTGGCTGGTGGTGTTTGCCACCACCCTGGACCGTCTTCTTGCCGGAAGCAGGCCCTATTGGGGCACCGAACCGCAGCCCATACATCTGACCGCCATCGCGCATCGGCCCCGGCGCCTGGCCCTGGTCCTGCCGCTCTTGCTCTGGGGCCGGGCCGTCTCGCTGATCAAGGAGCAAGATGGCTACTTCAGCCACAATTTCACCCGGATGGATCTCGGTGGCGCTGACGAATACGTGCTCGACGGTGAAATTTTTCCAGCACAAGGCACGATCACCCTGGCCGCCACGGCCCCGATCCGCTTCATGACCTTTTAGGACCCCTGAGAGCCGATGCGAGCCTTTGATTGCCTACCGCCGCCCGTGGCCTTGCTCGAACAGGTCAGGGCGCAATGCACGCAGCCGATGCCCGCTGATCTGGACGGCATCGCCCAGGCCGTGCATGCACGCCTGGGCGGTGCATTGGTCGGGTTGCTGGTCTACGGTTCTTGTCTGCGCAATGGCGATCTGAGTGATGGCATGGTCGATTTGTATGCGCTGGTTGACAGTTACGCGCACGCTCATCCCAAACGCTTGCAACAACTGGCCAATGCATGGCTTCCGCCTACTGTCATCGTCATCAGCGCTGCAACGCCCGATGGCCGGATGCTCCACGCAAAATGCGCCATTCTCTCGCTGCAGGACTTCGAGACAGGCACTCGTTCGTGGTTCCAAAGCTACCTCTGGGGCCGTTTCGCCCAACCGTGCCGACTGGTTTATTTCAAGGACGGGGAAACGCAAAGGCGTATCCACTTTGCGTTGGCTCAAGCGGTGATGACGCTGCTGGGACGCTGCATCGCTCATTTACCGGATCAATTCGACAGTTTTACGCTTTGGGAACAATCCCTTTCGCTGACCTACCGGACCGAGTTGCGCCCGGAATCAGCCGATCGGCCCAGGCAGCTGGTCAGGCATGACATGAATTATTACTCGCGCATCACTCAAGCCGCAGCGCCTGCGGTGAAGCAAATGGCCGTCTGTGCGCACGCAACGGATCGCTATCGCAACCTCTGTCCGCCGGCAGCACGCCGCCGTCATGAGCGACTGTGGAAGTTGCGGCGGATTCAGGGACGAACCTTGAACGTGGCACGCTTGGTCAAATCGTTTTTTACCTTCGAAAACGGTGTCGACTACCTTGTCTGGAAGCTGGAGCGTCACTTGGGTGAGCCCATCGTCGTGACTCATCGGTTGCGTCGTTTTCCACTGGTCTTTGGCTGGCCCCTGCTCTGGCGCCTGCTCAAAAGCCGCCGGCTACGCTAAGAAATGCGCCTTGCCGACTCGAACAACAGAGGGCGACCATGGATAGAGACAACGTACGCGTCAGCACCCCACCCACCAAGCGCAAACATCGCCCCAGCGTGGCGCTCGGTTTGTGGATCATCAAGCGCCTGGAAAAGACCATCCTGCGAAACTCCACGGTGGGCGACAGCCCTTTCTTCGAGCCCCGACAGTTTGCCTGGGTGACGGAGCTGGAAGCGAACTGGCCAAGCATTCTCAAGGAGCTCGAAGTCGTCCTGGATGACCGCGACCGGTTGCCCAATTTTCAAGACATTTCTAAAGATCAACGCAACATTACCCAGGACGACAAGTGGAAAACTTATTTCCTCTACGGCTATGGCTACAAGATGGACAAGAACTGCGCCCGCTGCCCTGACACCACGAGAATCGTCGAAGCCATACCGGGCATGTTTACCGCGTTCTTTTCGATCCTGGCCCCGGGCAAACATATTCCCCTGCATCGAGGCCCTTACAACGGGCTGCTGCGCGTGCACCTGGGGCTGGTGGTGCCTGAGCCCCGGGAGAGCTGCCGAATCCAGGTCGGCGATCAGATCCGCCATTGGGAAAGTGGCAAATGCCTGATATTCGATGACACCTACCGGCATCAAGTCTGGAACGATACGACCGGGACTCGCGTGGTTCTGTTTCTCGACGTCGAACGACCGCTCAATGCGCGGGGTACGTTGCTCAACAGGATTGTGCTCCGGCTGATTCGCTGGTCGCCGTTCATTCAGGACGCGCGCCGCAACCACCGTGCCTGGGAGCGTGGTCTTGAACCATAGCGACGCCCACGGGTCCCTCAGTAAGCACCCAGCACGCCCCGGCACAGAGGATTTCCAACAACGATGACCAGTCTTCTGCATATCTCCGACACGCATTTCGGCACGGAACTGCCCCTCGTCGTGCAAGCCTTTGAATCCCACGTCAAGGCGCATGGCGCCGACCTGGTGCTGTTTTCAGGGGACATTACGCAACGCGCCAGACGCGCTCAGTTCGCCTCGGCGCAGGCATTCATCCAGCGCATCAAGGATTACGGAATACCTCAGGTGCTGACGATTCCCGGCAATCACGATATCCCCCTGTACAACCTGCTCGCGCGCGTGTTTTCACCCTATGGGAATTATCACCGGTACATCGACAGCAATCTGGCACCCATTTTCGAAAATGACGATGCATTGATCATCGGCTTGAACACAACGCATCCTTCACGGCGCAAGGCAGGCAAGGTCACTGCCCGACAAGTCGAGGAAGTGGCTGAGCGACTGCAGAGGTGCGATCGCCAAAAGTTGCGCATCGTTGTCGCTCATCAACCGTTCGGCGCTATCGTCGCGTCCGACCGGCGCAATTTGCAGATCGGTGCACGGGCTGCACTGGAGTGTTGGGCTTCGTCGGGGCTCGATGTGGTGATGGGAGGGCATATCCATCTGCCCTATGTGCTGGCACTCAGCACGCAATATGCCGGGCTGTCCAAGGAAATCTGGGGGGTGCAGGCCGGCACCACGCTCTCGTCACGCCTGCGTGGCAATGCCCCTAACTCATTCAATCGAATCCATCTGGATAAACTGACAAGGCAAGTTAACGTTGAGCGCTGGGAATACTCTTCCTTGCAAAGCGCATTCGAGCGCTGCGAAGAAATTCGCTGCGACTGTCTGTTGCCCGGGGTTGCGAGCGCAAATTAACGGGGTTGCGTCACCGTCAGGAACTCTCCTTCGCTTCCTCAGCGAGGGAGAAGGCCGTGCCATATTTGCGGCCCGCCCAAAACTCGACCATTGCCTGCGCAGCCTGGAGGTCGGCGGGAAAGTCCAGCTCATTCCAGTCCAGTCCTTCGATGGATTGCGCGAACACCTGCCCTGTCGTCGCTGCGAGGTAATTGATAATGCTCAAGTACCACATTTGCAGGGCTTCGGGACGGCGCATACTTTCTTCCAGCGCATTGCGAAACAACGGTCCTCCGCCCGCCTGGAAATGCATCATGCCGATGGATTCCCCGTCGACCTTATCGAGCGCAATCTGCTTGCTGACAGCACTGATCCGTTCACCGGCGAGCTGGATCTTCATATCGTCGCTGTCATAAGCCGACTTCTTGTCGATCGCGAGTGTAATCGGTCTGACAGGCGCCTCCAGCAGCCTCTCCAGCACCGGCTGTTCGAACAACGTATCGCCATTGAGCAAGATGAAATCATCATGCATGACATGGCGAGCCATCCAGCAACTGGCCAGATTGTCGGCGACCTCGAAGAACGGATTGTAGATCGTCGAGATGACGCCCGGCCCATAGCGCTCGTTCAGAACCTGTTCAACCTGGCCTGCCCCGTAGCCAATCACGGCGGTGATCCGGCTTATTCCGGCAGCCAACAACGCATCAATCTGCCATTCAATGACCCGCAGCCCGCCGACTTCGATCAGGCATTTGGGAGAATTCGCTGTATATGGAAGTAGCCGTCGTCCTTGTCCGGCACTCAAAATAATTGCGGTTGTACGGGTGCGTTGTTCGAATAACCCCATATTTCCAGGCTCCCCAAGTCCAGGATCTGAACCACTAGCACCCTTCGATCAGTGAGGGCGTGCTTGGTAGACTAGATCAATGATTGGACTGAGGACGCCCGCCCATCGGCTCAATTCAATCAGTATCGCGACGAAGTTTTATTCTCGACGCCTCGGATTTTCGCTCTATGCTTCTGAAAACCAATTTTCGGAGGAAACGCCCATGCGCTTGGAGGGTTCAGTACAGCCATCCTCAAGCATTGACACCCTCGACCCCATCGTCGAAACGAACAGTGGGCAACCCGTGGCGATTCCCCGCATCGAGCCGATAGTCCTGGCGGCCAGGGCCGGCGCACCGCAAGCCCCCGCCGTGCGTATATTCCTTGGGACCGAGCCTGCGCAGTACCGTGCCGAACGCATTTTTGTCTTTGCGCTGGCGCAAGTGCGAAACCCGGATCGGCGCTACGAAATTTACCGCATGACTGGCCTGCCCGGTTTCGATCAGACCGGCTGGCGTACCGGTTTCACCAATTATCGCTTCGCTATTCCGGACCTGGCCGGGCGCCACGGCCGCGCGTTGTACAACGACGTCGATCAGCTCTACACCGCCGACCCGGCCGAGCTGTTCGACCAACCGATGGGTGAACACGGCTATCTGGCGCTCGCGCCCAGAGAAACGGCAGTCATGCTCATCGATTGCGAGCGGATGCAGCGTTGCTGGAATATGAAAGCAGCCACCACGATCAGTAAGAAAAAGCTGCATGCAGCTGCGTCAGACATTCCGGGGAACTTCGGAATACTGGATGCCATCTGGCACGCCCGGGACCTGGAATACAAACACGGCGAATCCCGGTTGTTGCATTACACGACGCTGCATCTACAACCCTGGCGACCGCTGCCTGCCCAATACAGCTATCAAATCCATCCCTATGCCGAAATTTTCCTCAGCCTTGAAGAAGCGGCAGACGTAACCGGGTATGAGCTCTACACGGCAGCCGAACCCAGTCCGCGATTCTTCCAGCTCAAGCGCGAAGCCACTGCACAACCGGCGCTGATGCCAGAGGATGTCATGCTGCGCAGCCGTAACCTGCAGTGTGCGAAGTTCGGGCTGATCGGGCCATGGCAACAAACGCCGGCATTCGGCCCTGCTGTGCGGCAACTCGATGTGGAACAGCTGCGCCAGGTCGATTTACCTGCTCAGGATTTCATCGCTGCGCATGATCTTGAAAAGCTGGCGCCGGAAGACCTGCCCTGGGTCGTGGATCGCCTGTTCGCACTGGCCACGCGAATGCTCTACGTCAAGGCCAGGCTCAGTGGCGATGGCTCGATGATCAGTTCTGTCAGCGGTTGGCGCCGGCTTCTGCGACGTATCGCGCGGCGTTTCCCCGATCGGTGCTGGCAGCTCGACTGCGTCGATGAAAAGGGGCACACGCAGCGCTTCGTCGCTGACTATGCGCTGCGGCTCAAGACCGCCGAAAGTCCTAAGGTATGGGTGCTGCTGAGCAATCATGCCGGTGACAATGCGCAGCTGATTGCCATGGCGGACGCCTTGGGCTGGCCTTACGAATGCAAACGGATCACCATTCCACCGCGTTCTTATCTGCTCGACGCCCTGCTGGGAAGCAAGCTGCCCAGACGGCCAATTCCTGGCCTGAACGCACCTTGGCCAGACCTGGTCTTCAGTTCGGGGCGACGCAGCGCCCAGATTGCCCAATGGATCAAACATCGCTCCAAAGGCACGACACAACTGGTGCATGTGGGACGTGCCCAGGTTCCGTTGTGGCGATTCGACCTGGTCCTGTCCACCCCGCAATATGGGTTGGCCCTGGCGGATAACGTTGTCGACCTCCCTGCGCCATACATGAACCCGCGTGCTCTCGATCAGGCGCAACTGGAGCAATGGCGACAGCGTTTCGCTTCACTGCCGCGCCCCTGGATCGCCGTACTCGTGGGAGCCAGCGCCTCTCCCTACTGCATGGACACGCAGGCAGTGCAACGACTCGGTGTTGAAGCCAATGCAGCGGTCAAAGCCATGGGTGGCTCGATTTTGTTATCGACCAGCCCGCGCTCATCCGCAACGACCACCGATACCTTGCTGTCGGTCATTGACGTTCCATGCTGGTCGTATCGATTCGGTGAGACCCAAGACAATCCTTATCCTGCGTTTCTGGCCCTGGCCGATGGTTTTATCGTCACCGGCGACAGCCTTTCAATGCTGACGGAAGCCTGCATGACCGGACGCCCGGTCGCGGTATTTCCGTTACCGATCCAACGCAACCGCAAAGCCCGACTTCGCCACGCACTGGAACAGCGCCTGGGAGTGATTGACCGGACAACGGGGGTGCGTGGCACGCCCAAGCAGCAGGAGGGATTCAGCAGGTTCTATTTCAAACTCGTGTCGGGCGGCTTGATCAGGCGGGAACGCCAATTCGAACAGGCGCACCTCGCACTCGGCGTGATGCCCTTGTCACAAGGCCCTCTGCAGCCGCCGCTGCTGTCTCCACAAATGCTGCAAAGCGCCCGCGAACGAGCGATCAACGCCATTCGCGGCTTGATCATTGGCGAGCGGCCGTCAGGTTCGTGACCGGAATGAAGCCAGGATACCGAACATGCTTTGGCTCGAACGCACGGCGTTCATCCCCACCCATGGGCTTCTTCAATAAAGTGCAGCACCGCACTGGAACGCTCATCAATACGTGAAATGAGTGACAGCTCACTGACCATTTCCGGTTGAGACAGCGGCACGATCCGAATGCCCGGCATGGTCAACCGGCTCATCGTTTCCGGCACAATGCTCAGGCCGATGCCGGCAGCCACCAAACCGGGAATGCTCATCAGCGACGGTACATACATGATGTTTTCGGGGTGCAGTTGGTTTTGCCGGCATGCCTGGAGGGTGTGTGAGGTCAGGCCAATGCCGGCGCTATCCTGCAAAAACACAAATTTCTCGTGGCGCAGAGTGGCCAGGTCTCCGCTGAAACTGTCCGAAAGTTCATGGTTATCCGGGATCATCAGGACGAGCCTGGACAGACTGAAATGATGGGTACGCAGACGATCCGGCAAGTGATCTTTAAACACCCTGGCAAAAGCCAGGTCGAGTTTATGATCCAGCAACATATCGAACTGCGCGCGGATCCCCGCGTCCACCAGCGACACTTTGACTTCCGGGAACGTTCTGAAGTAATGCCGCAACAGTCGCGGCAGATTGGCCTCGAACAACGCCGAGTGAAAACCGATGTTTATCTCGCCAACTTCACCGCGCCGGGCACGGCGCGCAGCGGCAGTCGCCAGTTCACTGGACTCGATGGACTGACGCGCATGCGGCAAGAAAGCCTCGCCAGCGGCGGTCAACGCAACGCCGCGGTTTTCCCGACGAAACAGTGCCAGGCCCAGCTCCGACTCAAGCGTGCGCATTAATTGGCTCAACGCCGGTTGCGCAATGCCCAGTTGTTCAGCCGCCCGGCTGAAGTGCTGCAAGTCGGCCGCGACGACAAAAGCTTTCAGATGACGCAATTCCATGAATCTCACCCATAAGGCTGGCTTATCTATTTGTCGTGATTTCGATAATTATTCTGTAGGGGGGATGCGCTAATGTCTACCCACTTCGACGTTTCCTGCTCGCGCCTGAGCTCGAACGGAATCGTATGGGTACCCCGTAACCATAAAAACAATGACGAGCACCTCAATGAGCACAACCAGTCACGAGACTCATGATTCGCGCATGCCTCGCAAAGCGGTGACCGCCGCGACCATTGGCACCGCCCTGGAATGGTTTGACTTCACCCTGTATGGCGCCGTGTCGGCGACCATCCTGCCAAAACTGTTTTTCCCGGCCATGGAGCCAACGGCCGGCCTACTCGCCTCGCTGGCAACATTCGGCGTCGGCCTGGCCGCTCGACCTTTGGGTGCCATTACCTGTGGTTACCTGGGCGACAAACTGGGCCGTCGCAACCTGATGCTGGCCACCGTGACCTTAATGGGTCTGGCTTCGGTACTGATGGGGTTGTTACCCACCTATGGCCAGGTGGGAATCTGGGCGCCGATCATGCTGGTGCTGCTGCGGATTATTCAGGGCTTTGCGCTGGGCGGTGAGTCTACCGGTGCGCAACTGATGGCGCTGGAGCACGCGTCCCCCGACCGCCGCGGGCGTTACTCCGGCATGCTCGGTTTGTGCTCACCGTTGAGCCAGATATTGGCCAACGGTGTGTTGATGGGCCTGGCTGCGACGCTTTCAAGCGAACAGTTCGAAAGCTTTGGCTGGCGAATCCCCTTCCTGATGAGCTTCGTACTGGTGGTGGTCGCGATCTACATTCGTTTGAAAGTCGATGAAACCCCCGCCTTTGTTGCTTTGAAAAAGACCCCGGTCAAGCAGGAAAAAAGTCCGCTCAAATCCGCAGTGGGCAGCCACTACAAAACCATCCTGCGTTTGATGCTGTTCTTCTGCTCGCCCGCTGCGCTGTTCTATCTGATCGTGATTTTCTCCCTCAGCTACCTGACCAAACATCTGGGCTTCAGCCAGTCCACCGGTTTCATGTCGCTGATGGTGGCTAACATTTGTGCCATTTTCGGTGCGCTGGCCGGTGGCTATCTGTCGGATCGATGGGGCCGTAAAAAGGCTCTGGCGTTCGGTTCGTGCATGACCCTGCTGATCCTGTTCGTCTATTTTCCAATCCTCAACACCCTGAACGTCGCCGCCATCATGGCAATCATGGGGCTGTTTCTGGGCTTCACCCAGTTTCAAAGCGGCATTCAACCGGTGGCATTCGCCGAAGCATTCCCGACCCAGGTCCGCTATTCGGGCTCGGCACTGGCCTACACCGGCGCTAACCTGGTGATCGGTGGTCCGATGCCAATGATCGCCGTGTGGCTAATGAGCCAGTCGAACAACTCGCCATGGCCTCTGGTGACGCTGTGCGCCGTGATCAACCTGATCTCGCTGGCAATGATCGTCATCGGTCCGGAAACCCGCGGCATCGACCTCAACGCCTTCGCTGAAGACGACGCCGTCGACTCTCGTGCTTCAGCCCTTCTCTCCAAATAACGCAACAGGACGACCATGAACCGCACCGTCTTCATCCTTAATGGCCCGAACTTGAACCTGCTGGGTCGTCGTGAGCCGCACATCTACGGTCACACCACGCTCGATCAGATTCGTCAACGCAGTGAACGACTGGCCGAGGAACTTGACCTGGTCTGCGACTTTCGCCAGACCAATCACGAAGGCGTGATGGTCGACTGGATTCAAGAAGCCTTCGAACAGGGCGCTGCCGTGATCATCAACCCGGCCGGTCTTTCGTTTCACTCGATTCCCGTACTGGATGCCCTGAAGTTGATCGACGCTCCGCTGATCGAGCTGCACCTGTCGAACATCCATGCTCGCGACGAATTGCATCGTCACTCCATCATGTCCGGCGTGGTCAATTCGGTGATCTGCGGCATGGGCGCCGACGGTTACCCCCTCGCACTCAGGGCCATTGACGACCTGCTTCGTCGCCAGGCGCCCAACGCTTAATCGCTAAACGCTTCTCCGGCGGTCCCTTGGCACGGGTTGCCAGGGCCGCCTGCGCCCGAAATTCAGGCGTCAGTTTAAAACTTGAAAAAAATAATAATTCACTGCGAGAGCACAACCATGCTCCACACCTTGTTTTGCCGTAATGAGTTTGCGCACCACGCCCTCATCGGCCTGACCCTGGCAATTAGCGCTGGGTCGGCAAGTATTGTTCATGCCGATGAAAACAGCGGTTTTATCGAAGGCGCTACCGCGACCCTGAATTTGCGCAACGCCTACATCAATCGCAACTTCGTCAATCCCGCCTACCCGAACAGCGCCGCACCGCAGAACAAAGCCGAGGAATGGACGCAGAACTTTATCCTCGACGCCCGCTCCGGCTACACCCAGGGTCCAATCGGGTTCGGCGTGGATGTGCTGGGGCTGTATTCACAGAAACTCGATGGTGGAAAAGGCACTGGCGGTACGCAACTGCTGCCCATCCACGACGATGGGCGCCCCGCCGACAACTTCGGACGCCTGGGGGTTGCCGCCAAGGCCAAGGTTTCAAAAACGGTGGTGAAAGTCGGCGAGTGGGTCAGTACCCTGCCGATCCTGCGCTCGGACGATGGCCGTTCGTTACCGCAGACTTTTCGTGGCGCGCAGATCACCTCCCAGGAAATCGGTGGGCTGACGTTGTATGGTGGCCAAATTCGTCAAAACAGCCCGCGTAACGATGCCAGCATGGAAGACATGTCCATGAACGGCAAAGCCGCGTTCACTTCCGACCGGTTCAACTTTGGTGGAGGTGAGTACACCTTCAATGACAAGCGCACGACAGTTGGGCTCTGGTACGACGAACTCAAAGATATCTATCAACAACAGTACTTCAGTCTCAGCCACAGCCAACCGGTGGGCGACTGGACGCTGGGCGCCAACATGGGCTTGTTCACCGGCAAGGAAAACGGTGCCAGCCTGGCCGGCGACATGGACAACAAGACCGCTTTCGGCCTGTTCTCCGCAAAATTGGGTGGCAACACGTTTTATGTGGGCCTGCAAAAGCTAACCGGCGATACCGCCTGGATGCGGGTCAATGGTGCGAGTGGCGGCACGCTGGCCAACGACAGCTACAACTCCAGTTTCGATAATGCACAGGAGCGCTCCTGGCAGGTACGCCACGACTTCAATTTCGTCGCCGTCGGTATCCCGGGGCTGACGATGATGAACCGCTACTTGAGCGGCGACAATGTGCACACGGGGGCAATCACGGATGGCAAAGAGTGGGGCCGCGAATCCGAGCTGGCGTATGTGATCCAGTCGGGTGCCTTGAAAAACCTCAGCGTCAAGTGGCGTAACTCCAGCATTCGCAGAGACTTCAGCACCAACGAATTCGACGAAAACCGGATCTTTGTCAGCTATCCGATTTCGTTGTTGTGATGCGACTCAAGTAACACGTTGCGGGCCGAGACTGTCGCTTGTGATGGACAGCTTTCGGCCATCAACACTCAGGTGTCACAGCGTCATGATCGGCCTAAGCAACGCCTGCCCTTCATACAACGCCGACAGATAGCGTTCGCGCATTTGTTCGATGCTCATGCGCGATGCATGAGTGGTCAGCGTCAAGGTCGCCTGCAACTGCCCTGCCCGATCAATCAGCGGCACACTCAACACTCGCATGCCCACTTCGTATTCCTGATCCACCAGCACATAGCCCCGCTGCGCCGCCAAGACGATTTCACTGCGAATCCGCGTTTCATCGGTGAATGTGTAAGGCGTAATGGCTTGTGGAGGGTTACGGTCGAAATAGGCGTCGAGTTCCTGCGCCGAAAGGCTCGCCAGCCACAGGCGACCACTGCCCGTGCAATACATCGGTACCCGAGATCCCGGGCGGATCGACATCGACGTTATGTGGCTGTAGCGACTACGCACGATATGCACGATGTCGTCACCATCGCGAACGCCAACCGAAACATGCTCTTGAGTGGTTCGTGCCACCTGTTCGACGATCGGTCGCAGCATGCGCGGCAGCACTGCCGAGTCGACATACGCCTGGCCGATACGCAGGGTCTTGGCCGTCAGCCAGTACTCACGGCCATCGGTCTGCGCGAAATCATCGTGCACCAGCGTCAGCAGAAAGCGCCGGGCAGCGCTCTGGGTCATGCCGGTCATTCGTGCCGCATCGGGCACGCTAAGACGCGGGTGTTCCTGGGAAAACAGCTGAAGTAACGCCAGGCCTTTTTGCAGGCCAACGATCAGATCCCGTTGATGGATGGTGGGCTGCTTCATCGGCTGAACTCTTTATTGAGCGAAGAGTGCGATTATCGCAGTCACGCTGCGTTTATCAACGTATTCGCCCTTGCCTTCGATTGTTCAGCGCCCACTCCCCCCGCAGTATCTGGCTCACAACACAGCCAATAAGCGGGAGCATCACATGATTCAGGGTTCGACTGAACTGGTCGCCATCGTCGGCTCACCTGTTGCCCAGGTGAAATCGCCGGAAAACTTCAACCGCTGGTTTGCCGACCGCCAGCAAAACATTGCCATGCTGGCGATCGATCTTGCCCCGAGCGCCCTGCAAAACTTCATCGAGACCCTGCGCGGCTGGCAAAACCTGCGCGGTTGTGTGGTCACTGTTCCCTACAAACAACTACTCGCTGGCCGTCTCGACAGCGTCAGTGAACGTTCGGCAGTGCTGGGCTCGGTCAACGTCATTCGACGCGAGAACGATGGTCGACTGGTGGGCGATATCGTCGACGGCGAAGGCTTCCTCAGTGCTGCACGCCAGCAGGGTTTCAACCCGCAAGGCAAACAGGCGCTGGTCATCGGTACCGGAGGTGTCGGCAGCGCGATTGCCTATGCGCTGTGTCAGGCCGGTGTCAGCCATTTGGTAATCACTGATTTGAGCGCGGAGCGGGTGCAGGTGCTCAGCGAACTGTTGCGCGGTGCCTTTGCGGATACCGTAATCAGCACTGATCCCGCCTCGCTCGAGCACTTCGATCTGCTGGTCAATGCCTCGCCCGTCGGCATGGCTGCCACCAGCGATGAAGGCCCGATGCCGCTGGCGCCGACCCTGATGCAATCGCTCAAAAGCTCGACGCTGGTCGCCGATGTCGTGACGTCGCCGGTCGTAACACCGTTTCTCGCCTTCGCTCTGAATCGGGGTTGCCGCATCCAGACCGGGCCGGAAATGGCCGTGGCACAACTGGGCAATCTCGGCCACTTCATGGGCGTGACGCCGCTGCAGATCTGACTTTGCGTCCATGTCCTCGAGAGGTGAAAGACAATGAACAACACGACTACCCAACCGCCTACCGGTGCCGACTTGCACTACGACGTGGTCATCCTCGGTAGTGGTGCCGCCGGTTTTGCCGCAGCGGTGACCGCCAGTTGCCGCGGCCTGAAGGTTTTGCTGGTGGAAAAGGCCGACGCCTTCGGCGGTACCTCGGCGATTTCCGGCGGTGCGGTCTGGCTGCACGACACCGATCAGGCGCGAGCCGCTGGGCATCACCTGAGCGCCGAACAAATGCGCCGCTATCTCAAGCAAGTGATCGGTGCCGGCTACAACCCGACGCTGGTCGATGCCTTCATCGACAATGGCCGCGAAGCCCTGCGTTACCTGGAGGCCCACAGCGAACTCCGATACAGCCTGCGGCCACTGTCGCCCGATTATTACCCGGACTTGCCCGGTGGCACGCAGACCGGCCGTGCATTGGAGATCGATGAGTACGACGCACGCAAGCTTGGTGAGCACTTCAAGGACCTGAAGCGCCCGCCAGATGGCATGTTGCTGTTCGGCGGCATGATGGTCAATCGGGTCGATATCCAACATTTTCTCAGCTTCAAGCGCTCGCCAAAATCCCTCTGGCACTGCCTGAAACTGATGGGACGCTATGCCATCGACCGCCTCAATCACCCCCGCGGCACGCGTTTGACGGTAGGCAATGCCTTGATCGCGCGCCTTGCCACTACGGCGTTCAACAATGGCGTCGACTTGTGGCTCCAAGCATCGCCCGAATCTCTGTTGATGGAACAGGGAACAGTAAAAGGCGTGCAAATATCTTGGCGTGGACAAACCCGCAAGGTGTTGGCCAAAGGCGGCGTGATAT
The DNA here is from genome assembly GCF_004307605.1 of Pseudomonas sp. Sample_24. Lineage (NCBI taxonomy): Bacteria > Pseudomonadati > Pseudomonadota > Gammaproteobacteria > Pseudomonadales > Pseudomonadaceae > Pseudomonas > Pseudomonas sp. Sample_24. The sequence goes on along the minus strand of NZ_RCNW01000388.1, from coordinate 51,067 downwards.
TAGCCACGGGCGGGTTCGCCGCCGGTGCTCAGGCCGCCGAACAACGGCCCGTTTCGGACTCTGAACACTGGAGCATGTCACCGCCCACCAACATCGGAGACGGACTGCGATTGGCCGCTACGGCCGATGCAGTTATCGGTTCCAACCTTTCGTCGAACTTCTTTTGGGCACCGGTTTCGGTGCTGCGCAGAGTCGATGGCAGCGTCGAGCGCTTTGCGCACCTGGTGACCGATCGCGCCAAGCCCGGAGTGATTGCGGTCAACCGCGCCGGACGACGCTTCGTCAATGAGTCGGACTCCTATCACTGCTTTGTCGAAGGCATGTTCGCCAACGGCGGTGCCAACGCGCCCTGCTGGCTGGTCTGCGACAACCAAGCTCTAAACCGCTACGGCATGGGCCTGGCCCGTCCGCGACCGGTCGATAACAGTGCCTTGATCGACGCCGGTTATCTATTGCGCGCAGACAGCATCGCCGAATTGGCGCTGCTGACAGACATCGATGCCAATGCGCTGGAGCAGACTATCGCACAGTTCAACGCCGATGCCGCCCAAGGCGTCGACCGTCAATTCGGCAAAGGCAGCAGCGCCTACAACCGCTACATGGGCGACCCGCTGCACGGTCCCAATCCGTGCCTGAAACCGCTGCGCAAGCCGCCGTTTTATGCCGTTCGACTGTTTACCGGTGACCTTGGCTCCGCCCGCGGACTGGTCACCAACGGCCAGGCCAACGTACTCGACCGCAGTGGCGCGCCGATCCCCGGCCTCTATGCGGCGGGCAATGAAATGAATTCGATCATGGACGGCACCTACCCGGGTCCCGGCATCACCCTCGGCCCTGGCATCACTTTTGGTTATCTCGCAGCCACTGACATCGCCGCCCGTCTTGACCGCAATGCAACCGAAGACCCTCGCACTGGAGAACAGCATGTACTACGAACTGCGCACCTACACGATTAAACCGACCCGCCTCGGCGACTGGCTGGCCCTGTACAAAAACGCGGCGCTGACCGTACAGCAGGAGCACCTGGGCAATCTGGTCGGCTTCTTCACCACCGAAATTGGCGAGGTCAACCAGGTCGTGCACATCTGGGCCTACTCCAGCCTCGACGATCGAATGGCCCGGCGCAATGCCATGGCGGCCGATCCTCGTTGGCAGGATTTTGCCCGGCAGAACAAGGAACTCGACGCCGTGGTGACCCTGGAATCGCGCCTGCTGCGTCCGACTGACTTTTCACCGTTGACATAACCATCGCCGGTTGAGCCGCTTTCACCTGAGAGCGGCTAGCCTCGCCGATAAAGACAACAAAGGAGATCGCCATGCGCGCCTTGCCGTCGATAGCTGTCGACGACCTTATCTGTGATGTCCTGGTCATCGGATCCGGTGCGTCCGGCCTGGCGACTGCGGTCACCTGTGCCGAGCTGGGCCTCGAAGTCATCGTCGTCGAAAAAGAGCCTGTGCTCGGCGGCACCAGCGCCTGGTCGGGCGGTTGGCTGTGGATTCCCCGCAACCCGTTGGCCGTCGCCGAAGGGTTTATGGAGGACCTCGAACAGGCGCGGATCTACCTGCGCAATGAACTGCACAGCGACGTACTCGACCCGCGAGTGGAGAAGTTCCTCGAAGTAGGCCCGAAGATGGTCGAGTTCTTTCACAGCCATACCGACGTCCGGTTTTTCTCCGGCAGCAAGATGCCTGACTTTCATGCCAGCGAAGGCTTCGCCAGCGGCGGCCGTTCGATCTGTGCCCTGCCATTCGATGGCCGTCGCCTGGGACCCTGGATCAATAAATTACGGCGGCCGCTCGACATCATCAGTCTCGCCGGAATGGGCATTGCCGGTGGTGCCGATCTCAATCATTTCCTCAATGCGAGCCGATCTGCACGATCACTGCTGTATAGCGGCAAACGCCTGCTGCGCCACGTCCGTGACGTGATATGCCACGGCCGCAGCATGCACCTGGTGAACGGCAATGCACTGGTAGCCAGGCTGCTCAAAAGCGCAGTGGACCGTAACGTGCGCTTGTTGACCGAATCGCCGGTACAGAATCTGCTGTTAGAGGATCAGCGTGTGGTCGGTGCACGCTTCGAGCACAGCGGACGCCTGAGCGACATCCGGGCACGACGTGGTGTGGTGCTGGCCTGTGGCGGTTTTCCCCACGACCGGCAGCGAATCGCCCACCACTTCGCCCACGCACCTGTCGGCACCGAACACTTGAGCGCTGCCCCCAAGGGCAATACCGGCGACGGCCTGCGGCTGGGTGAAAGTGTCGGGGCTGGCATGGCGTCCGACCTGGCGCATGCCGCAGCGTGGGCTCCAGTCTCTCGGGTGCCACGGGAGGACGGTGGTTTCAGTGGCTTCCCGCACTTGATGGAACGGGCTAAACCGGGATTTCTCGCAGTGCGTCCGGATGGGCGGCGCTTCGTCAACGAGGCTGACTCTTACCATGACTTCATGTCAGCACTGTTCGATGCCTGCGGACCGGAAGAACCACCGGTATCCTGGCTGATTTGCGATCATCGTGCGCAGCGGCGCTATGGCCTGGGCTGGTCCAAACCCTTTCCATTCCCGACGCAGTCCTATGTTCGCATGGGCTATCTGTTCAAGGATTCGACTTTAGCGGGACTTGCCAGCCAATGCGGGATTGATGCGCAGCAACTGCATGCCACGGTCAGTGCATTCAATCGATTTGCCGAGAAAGGCTGCGATCCGGCGTTTCGGCGCGGCGAATCGCTGTACAACAAAAACCAGGGTGAAATGCTGCATGGTCCCAATCCATCCCTGGGCAGCCTGCGTCACGGCCCGTTCTATGCTGTGAAGCTGGTTGCCGGCAGCCTCGGCACTTTCGCCGGACTCAAGACTGATGCCTGCGCTCGAGTGCTGGGCAACGATCAAACGCCGATTGCGGGATTGTTTGCCGTGGGCAATGACATGAACAGCATCATGAACGGTTATTACCCCAGCGGTGGTATCACCCTCGGGCCTGGCATGACCTTCGCCTACATAGCGGGAAAAACACTCGCAGGCCAGGCCGATGAGTAAGCCATCCTGCCCATCACCCCCGTCTACGCAACCATTGCAAAAAGCCTTTTTTCTCGATGGCCTTCGGCTCTTCCTGGGTCATGGTGTGGGCGATCTGCAAGCGGAAATCCAGCAACGCTTTCATCGCTTCACCGATGTCATGGCGGGCCTCAACGCACGGCCTGAAGAATTCCTTGTCGATCCGGTACAGGTTGCAGAACGTCAGTGCGGCAAATTCCGCTGGCAGCGCCGTACCCGAGACGATCCCGCCTTCGCCAATCACTTCGCCGGGGCCCATGCGCCCGGCTTCGAACTTCACTCCGGCGCGGCTCAAGGCCACCGTCACTACGCCCGATTCGATGATATACAAGTGATCGCTGACCTGGTTGGCCGGCAAAATCACTTCTCCCGGCTGAAAAATCTGCCGGGTCATGGCCTGGCTGACGTCGTCTTTTTCTTCCTCACTCAACGTTGTCGCGAAAATGCTCGCGTTGTCCAGCAAGCCCCGGGCTTTTGATTGCACCGGGGGCAAACTGGTTTCGACAGTCGACAGCCAGTTGATACCGGCCGCCTGCAAATGCCGATACGCCAGATCGTAGAGCTGGTTGCGCACATTGCGCTTCTGATCCATCGACACCACGAAGCCGCTGACTTCGTATTCCACGCCATTGCTACCGGTACTCTTGATCGTCACTTTCGGTGCCGGTTTGGTCAACAGGATGCGGCAGCCTTGCGCCGCCCGTTCAAGGGCATCGAACACCCGGTTCGGGCGCACAAGAGGACTGATCAGCAAGCTGATCGAGACCCCGAACATATCGCTGGGCCGACTGAAATTGGTGATCTTGGCCTTGGCCGCCATCGAGTTGGGGATCACGATCATGTTGCCCTGAGAGGTTTGCAGGAACGTGGCACGCCAGTCGATATCGGTGACCCGGCCTTCGGTGCCGTCGATGGCGATCCAGTCATCGATTTGATAAGGCTTGGTGGTGTTCAGGACGATCCCGGAGAACACATCGCTGAGGGTGCTTTGCAGGGCCAGACCGACAATGATCGCCAAGGCGCCGGACGTTGCCAGTACGCCCTTGACCGGCAGATTGAGCACATACGCCAGGGCGGCGATGACCGCTACCAGGAAAATCACTGCGCCGAGAAGATCCTGGAGCAAGCGCCCGGTGTGCCCTACCCGGTACATCATCACCGCACCGATGATGACTGTCAGGGTGCGTGCGCCGAACAACCACCACATGATCTGCAGCACGGTGGTCGCGAACTGCAGCGTCGCGTCATCGACCGCAGGCCCCGGCTCCCATGGGCTCAAGCCTTGATGGAACAACAGCGCGCTGTACAAGGTAAAAATCACCACCCGCGCAAGTACTTTCCAGTTGTACCGGTGGGAACCGACCACACGCCACATCACCATATCAATGAGGATCAGGAGCAGGCCGCCCATCAAGGGACTTTCAGAGAACAAGGACAACATCGGGCATCTCCCGCTCCAGCCAATGGTCGCCGCGCTACTGCGGACCTGTATCCGACCTTTGAAGGATAGTCAGGCCGGCCGAAAGAAGTCGGCGGATTGCGCGTGAACATGTCTCCCAAGGTGGCTTAGTGCAGTTTTTGTGGCTGCTCTGCGCCAGCCCTTTGCGCTCACCCAGCCGTCAGTCGGCGTGGCAAGTTCTGAACACTGACTTACACTGCGATACAGCCGCGTTCCAATGACTACTCAACGGATCGATGGGTCCCAAGGCAATCCGGTGATCTGGGTGACGCCAACATGAAAACGCTCATGGCCTGCTTGGCCGCTGTGTCCGCTGCCAGCGTTTGCCTGGTGACGGTCCCCTGCACCCAAGCCGCATCTTTTGCCACCAGCTACGATTGCACCAAGGCAACGGCTACGGTCGAGAAGCTGATCTGTCGCGACGCGCAACTGGCGCAGATGGATGTCGAATTGATGCGTCTTTATCGCCTGGCGCTGACGGATGAACATTCAGTTCCGCGCCCGGATAAAGTACTGATCGACCAGCAGTTCTGGGTCGATGCCCGTGACCAATGTGCCTCCAGGCCTGACCCCCGGGCATGCACGATCAGCAGTTATGCCCAGCGCGCGCACCAGCTGCGCCAAGGTTCGGCAATCGTCAGGACCAAAGACCCATACCGACTCACCGAAGGCCCTCTGGCATTTCGCTGTAACGGGCTGAACGCACTGGTTTCCGCGACTTTCTTCACCACCCAGCCAGGTGTCGTTTACCTGGCGTGGGCCAATAGCTCGATCACCTTGAACCAGGTGCCGAGTGACGTTGGTACTCAATACATTGGCAAGGATTTGCAGGGAACCTACAGTTTCCGGCAGGACGGCAATGGCGTCCTGTTCCAGAAACCGGGCTCGGGAATATTGACCTGTACGGCTGAACCGACGGGCTGAAGTTCATGCCGGTGAATCGCGCACCCACTGCCAGAAAAGCTGATACCCGACCGCCAACACCACCGGACCAATGAACAAACCGATGATGCCGCTGGTGACCATGCCGCCCAAGGCGCCGATCAGTACCACCGGCATGGGTACGTCCACCCCACGCCCCAACAACAATGGCTTGAGGACGTTGTCCACCAGGCCGGCAACGAAGACGTAAATCGCAAAGATGATGGTGACCGTGCTGGGGCCTTCCGTGGCAAAGACATAGGCGATCACCGGCACGGTAATCAGCGTCGCGGGCAATTGCATGATCCCCAGCAACAGCACCGCCAGGGCCAGCAGGCCCGCACCCGGTACGCCCTTGAGGACAAAGCCGAGCCCGACCAGCAACATCTGAATGAAAGCGATACCGACGACACCCAGCGCCACGGCACGGATGGTTGCCGTGCACAAGGCGGCGACGCTGGCGCCCTTCTCCGGCCCGTTGATGCGCGAGGCAATCTGCACAGAAGCACGGCTGCCGGCTTCGCCGTAGGCCATGAAAATCCCGGCAATGATCAGCGCGAAAATAAAGGTCAGAAAACCCATGCCCACACCGGCCAGTTTGCCCAGCAGGCCCAGGCTGACGCCCTTGATTTGCGGGATGTATTTGGCGGTTAGCCCGGGAAGGTCAGTTGCCGCTTGCTGCCATAGCGCAAACACCCGGTCACCCACCAGCGGCCATTGCGCCACGGATGCCGCCGGCGCCGGAATATGCACGCCCTCGTCCTTGACGACGCTGATGGCATTTTCCACTGAGTCGGCAATCGAGGTTCCCAGCAGGTAAATCGGCACCATCAGAATGATGATTGCCACGAGCACGATGAACGTCGCAATGCGCCCGTCCTTGTGCCCCAACGGGCCTCTGAGACGCTTTTGCAGCGGATACAACGTGATCGCCAGGATCACCGACCACAACATCAAATCGCGGAACGGCCTGAAAATCTCGAAACAGAACAACACCAGCACAACAATCAGTCCTGCGCGGATCAGGACATCCAGCAAGCCGCGGGACAAGGCCTTCTCTGAAAGCGGTAGGGGCACCATGGATATCTCCTGGCAGTGCACTGGAAAGATAGAGTGTCGGTATGCCCAGCATAGTTGCTCATCGGCAAATGTGATGAATGTATAACTGTCGATAATCAGCGCAGGAAAGTGGCGGAAGGTAGCCGGAGTCGAACCTGCCCGGGAACGGATGCCGTCCCCAACCGGGTTTGAAGCCCGGCCGCGCCACCGGGCGCGATTACCTTCCTCAATTCAGTGCCCGGTTCGCCGGGCCAGGGCGTTGTCCGGACGAATCTGGCGACGATCGCCAACGCGTCGCGTCAGGCCCAGACGATCGAAGTATTCGAGAATCTGAATGCTGCGCTTGCGGCCCAGCCCCACGGCATCACGAAATGCCGAGACCTGGATCACCGGATTCTCATCGGCCAGTTGCAACAGCATAGCCGCCAGACGATGGAGCGTTGCGTCGGTGTAAAACAAGTCACGCACGATCTGATGCACCCGCCCAAGCCTGGCCATTTTGCGCAGCAGCAATCGCACGGCGGCTTCGTCGTGGCCCAGCTCGCGTATCCATGGCGGATCGAAACCCGCCGCGTCGAACAGCGGCTGCAATTGCAGCCACAGCGCTTCATCCGCCGCGCTCAGGCGCACCTGGTGGTCGGGCAAATGCAGCCACGGCCCACTCGCAGTGATGGCGCCATGGCTGAGTAGATGGTCGAGCAGGCTCATGAATGTCGAGCGGTCGAGGGCAAAACCGGCGAATCGACGCAAGCGATCGCGGTCCGGCCCCATTTGATCGGGTTCCATTTGATGAAAGCGTGTCAGGTGTTGCAACAGCTCATCCTGCAATGTCTGCCACCGGGTGGTGCTGAACAACACGGTAGACTGCCGTGATTCGATCAGGCGCACGTCATCGGGCAGTGACCAGTTCGCTCGAAGCTGGTTGAACTGGCGCTCCAGACGTTGCGCATCGAACCCGGTAGCGCTGTTGGCCAGTAACACCGGCAGGGCATCTTCCAGGCGATTACTCGCGGCCAACGCCTGCAACTGCGCCAGTCGCTCCGGGCTGCGGCGATGTCGGCTGGGGGCGAAGGGGTCAAGTACGCGTCCACCGCCGAGGGTCCGTTGCGCGCTCTGGTCACGTACGATCAGTGGATCGCCCTTCACGGCTTGCACCGGCGAATTGAGCAGGATCTGCGCCAACATCCGCTCGCCCGGTGCCACGCTCGCGCCCTCCAGCAATGCCACGCGCCCGGTAACGTCATGAGTGCCGATGTGTACGTGAACCGGCTGAAAATGCTCAAACGCGCGTGGCTCAGCGGGGAGTAACTGAAAGTCGATGTCCAGGCGCTGAGTCGGCGCGTACAGCCACTCTGACACCAGCCACTGACCGCGATGCATGTGCTCCAGCGCCAGGCGTTCGCCGCTGATGTTCAACGCAACACGCTGCCCGGCCACTGCCACATCGGCTGCCTGATTTTGCGCATGCAAGCCGCGCACGCGCACGGTTTTGCCGAGCGGGCCGAGCATCAGTGTATCGCACACCGCGACCTGGCCGGACACGGCCGTGCCGGTCACCACGATACCGGCGCCGGCGACACTGAATGCCCGGTCGATGGACAGCCGAAAACCACCGTCGAGACCGTGTTGCGCGACCTGGTGTTGCGCTTGCAGCAGCGCCTCGCGCAAGGTGTCTACGCCCTGCCCGGTGACGCTCGACAGCGCAATCAATGGCGCTGCCGCATAAGGCCCAGGTGCCAACAATGCGCTGACCTGCTCGCGCACGATGTTCACTCGGGAAGGTTCGACCCGGTCGCACTTGGTGATCGCCACAATGCAACGGGCGATGCCAAGCAGTTCGACGATGGCCAGATGTTCGCGGGTTTGCGGCATCACGCCGTCATCGGCGGCCACCACCAGCAACACCAGATCGATGCCCTGCGCCCCGGCCAGCATGTTGTGGGTGAAGCGCTCATGACCCGGCACATCAATGAAACCTGTCAGCGGTGCGCCGGGCACCAGCTCGGCGTAGAGATAGCCAAGGTCGATGGTCATGCCGCGCTCGCGCTCTTCCCGGCGCCGGTCGCCCGCCTGTCCGGTCAGGGCCTGGAGCAACGCAGTCTTGCCATGGTCGATGTGCCCCGCCGTGCCGACAATCACCCTGCCCGGTCCTCCACTTTCAATTGATCGAGCTGCGCCAGCCACGTCGGTTCATCATCGAGTTGCCGCAAGTCGAGCCACAGGGCGTCGTCATCAATGCGCCCGAGCACCGGAATCGGCAATGCCCGCAAAGCAGATTCCAGCGCCATCAGCGAGCGTCCGCGCAGTCGCTTGCTGGTGTTCGGGCGCAGGCACAGCGCGGCGCTCGGTAATCTCGCCACCGGTTGGCTGCCGCTGCCGATCATCCCCAACGCTGCTGTCGCGCTGACATTCCAGCCTTCGCCCAATTGTTTGGCCAAGGCCGGTTGCAGGCGCTCGGACTGGGCGAGGATGTCGGCCTGTGGCCGGGTCAGCAAGCGCAGACTTGGCAGACGTTCGGCCAGTCGATCCGGATTGCGGTACAAGCCGAGCACCGCTTCTAGGGCGGCCAGGGTCAGTTTGTCGACTCGCAACGCGCGTTTGAGCGGGTTCTTCTTGATTTTGCCGATCAGTTCCTTGCGCCCGACAATCAACCCGGCCTGCGGCCCGCCGAGCAATTTGTCACCGCTGAAGGTGACGATATCCGCACCATCGAGCAGCGCCTGGCGCACCGTCGGTTCAGCAGGTAAACCCCAGCGCGTCAGGTCCAGCAGGCTGCCACTGCCAAGGTCTTCGAGCAGCGGTAACCCATGCCGGTGCGCCAGTTGCGCGAGTTCGGCAGTCGGTACGCAAGCAGTGAAGCCCTGAATGCTGTAGTTGCTCGCGTGCACCCGCATGATCAAACCGCTGCGCGGGCCGATGGCGGCTTCATAGTCGCGGGCGTGGGTACGGTTGGTGGTGCCGACTTCATGCAGTTTTACCCCGGCGCGAGCCATGATGTCGGGAATGCGGAAGGCACCGCCGATTTCGATCAGCTCACCCCGAGAGATGATGCCTTCCTTGCGCGCGCCCAGGCTGTTGAGGGTCAGCAGCACGGCGGCGGCATTGTTGTTGACCACCGTCACTGCTTCGGCACCGGTCAGTTCGCGGATCAAGCCTTCGATCAGATCGTCGCGGTCACCGCGTTTGCCACTGTTGAGGTCGAATTCCAGATTGAGCGGGTAGCGTGCGGCCATTTGTACTGCGTCAATCGCCTCTAGCGGCAACAACGCCCGCCCAAGGTTGGTATGCAATACGGTTCCGGTGAGGTTGAACACCCGCCGCACATGGCTGCGGTGTTGCACCTGCAGCCGTTCGCCCGCCCTGCCCGCCAACACTTCAGGACTGACTTCGATCGCCTGGAGCAGACCCTGTTGTACAGCTTCGCGCAATTCATCGAGCAATTGCCGCAACGTCGCCAGCAACGCGTCGCGCCCATAACGCTCGGCCAAAGGCTGAAACGCCGGATGACGCAACAGGCTGTCGATGGAAGGCAATCGCAGGTTGGCACTGGCACCGCTGGCGGACATCGGGCGCTCCTGAAATAGAAAGACCGTCGCGCCAGAGTGTAGACGCTGTGGTCATTCGTCTCCCGGTGCCAGTAACAGATTCGGTGCCAGACGCTGATAGCCGTCCTGGGCCAGACGCATGTCGAGCATCAAGCTGCTCAAATCCGCCGACAACGCTTCAGCGGCCGCATCGTTTTCCAGGTAGAGCAGTTTCAGGTAGCTGTTGCAGCTAGGGCACATTTCGGCGCGCAGCGGTGCCTGGTTGGCCGCGTGGCGATCGTCTTCAAGGCTGAGATATTCCAGGCCCTTGCTCTGCTCGCAATACACACATTTGACCCGCACCACGTGCCATTCACAGGCGCACAACGAGCAGACCAGATACCGCAGACCGTTGTGCTTGCCACGATTGCGAATCACCCCGGCCATGGCCGGCGAGCCGCAACACGGGCATTGGCTGAGGCTGTCGCCCGGTTTGAGCTGCAGGTTCGGCGTGCGGAGCAGCCAATGGCTCCAGGCCGCTTGCAGGGCAGCACCGAGAAACGGTACCAACGCTGCCGGCACCAGCGAATATTGGCCGCTGACCAGCGCTACGGCCCACGCACGACGCTGGCCCGGGCTGGCTGTGCGCAACGTGGCCAATGCATCGTTTACCGCCGGTTGCGCTGGCGGTACATAGCGTTGCAGCAAGGCGTCCAGATACGCTTGCCAGTCGTCCTCGCGAGTCAGGCTGTCGGCGGCGAACGGCGGCAATCCGTGGTGTCGGCAAAGCTCGATGCGTTGTGCGTCGAGTGGCTCGCCAAGCGGAGGATCGTCCAGGATCTGCTGTTGCACCCGACACAGGTCTGCGATCAAGCGTAAATAGTCGGCCAACGGATGATCCACAGCCAATTGCTCCAGGCGTGCTGCGCGCAGGCTGAACAGGTTATGCGGTGGCAGGTGCAGAAACGGCGGAGAACTGGCCGCCGCTTCGATTTCTCCGGGTTCAAGTATGGTTGGCAAGCGTCAGCCCTTTTTGGTGATCGGTCGCTCGGGAGGTACGTCGCGCGTCTCATCGTGAGTCACTTGGCGATACCAGAGTTCGTGGTGTTTCCTGGCCCAGGCACGACTGACCCAACCGTGCGTCATGGCGCTGACCGAACCCTTGATCCAGATGCCCGCATAAATGTGCACGATGATGCTCAGGATCAGCACAAAACCCGCCAGCGCATGCAGCAGCATGGCCCAGCGAATGCTGGTGATGCCGAAGTAGGCACTGAAATATGCACGCCAGATCACCAGGCCGCTGAACAGCAGCACCAGCATGCACAGCAGTAAAGTCCAGAACAGCAACTTCTGCCCGGCGTTGTATTTGCCCACCGGCGGTAATTCTTCCTCGTTGTTGGCCATCACCCGATTGATGCGCCTCAGCCACAGGCGATCATTGGCAATGAAGTAGTTGGAACGCCAGAAGCTGAACACCAGCCCAAGGAAAAACACGAACATCAATACGCCCATGAACGGATGCAGAATGCGAGTCCAGGGGCCACCGCCAAACAGATTGCTCAGCCAGTACAGCGCCGGGTGGAACAACGCCAGCCCGGACAGCCCGGCCATCAGGAACAGAATCGCCACCAGCCAGTGGTTGGTGCGCTGGTTGCTGGTGTAGCGCAGGATGGTCTTGTTCATGGCCTGCCCTCCCCGCGTGGGTCATAGGTGTGCACCGCAGGATCGATCTGATGCACCGATGTATCCGGCGGATCCGGGTATTCATCTTCCTCGACCCGGTTCGGTCCGATGCGCACATAGTGGAAGAACCCGGCCAGCACGGCCGCGCCCATTGCCAACAGCGCCAAGGGTTTGCTGATGCCTTTCCACAAGCCCACCAACGGACTGATCGCCGGATGATCGGGTAAACCGGCATACAACTTTGGTGTGTCGGCGTGATGCAGCACGTACATGACGTGCGTACCGCCGACCCCTTCGGGATCGTACAAGCCGGCATTGTCGAAACCACGACTTTTCAGGTCGACGATGCGTTCAGCCGCGTGTTCCTTCATGTCGTCCTTGGTACCGAACACAATGGCGCCGGTTGGACAGGTTTTTACACAGGCCGGCTCAAGGCCAACCGAAACACGGTCCGAACACAGTGTGCATTTGTAGGCTTTGTGGTCTTTTTGCGAGATCCGCGGAATGTTGAACGGGCAACCGGTGATGCAGTAACCGCAGCCGATGCAATGGTCCTGGTCGAAATCGACGATACCATTGGCATGTTTGATGATCGCCCCTGGGCTGGGGCATGCCGCCAGGCAACCCGGTTCGGCGCAATGCATGCAACCGTCCTTGCGGATCAGCCATTCCAGGTTACCGGCATCGGTTTCATGCTCGGTGAAACGCATCAAGGTCCAGGTGTCGGCAGTCAGGTCATGGGGGTTGTCGTAGGTGCCGAGGTTGTGGCCGACCTCGTCGCGCAGCTCGTTCCACTCCGAGCATGCGACCTGGCAGGCCTTGCAGCCGATGCATTTGGTGGTATCGATCAGTTTGGCGACTTCCTCCACACCACGCACCGATGGCGCGGGCGTGGTGGTGGCCGAGCGGGCAATGATGTCTTGGCTGGCCATTTAGACTTTCTCCACGTTGACCAGGAATGACTTGGATTCCGGGGTCTGTGTGTTGCCATCGCCGAGGAACGGCACCAGGGTGTTGGTCAGGTAGCCGTGACGGGTCAGGCCGGTAAACCCCCAGTGCAGCGGGATGCCGATCTGATGCACGACCTGATTGTTGACCTGCAGCGGACGAATCCGTTTGGTCACCACCGCCACCGCTTCGATAAACCCGCGCTTGCTGCTGACCCGCACCCGATCACCGGCCACGATCCCCTTTTCCTTGGCCAGCACTTCGCCGATTTCCACAAACTGCTCAGGCTGGGTAATCGCATTGAGCTTGCAGTGCTTGCTCCAGAAGTGGAAATGCTCAGTCAACCGGTAACTCGTCGCGGCGTACGGGTAATCCTTGGCAACGCCGAGGGTATCCCACACCGAATCGAAGATCCGCGCTGCCGGGTTACTGGTGGCTTTTTTGTTGCTCGGGTGCAATGGATTGATGCCGATCGGCGTTTCGAACGGTTCGTAGTGCTCGGGAAACGGGCCTTCGTTCATCTTGTCGACGGCGAAGAAACGCGCCACGCCCTCGGGGTTCATGATGAACGGATTCATCCCGGCTTCCGGTGGAACATCGGCCTTGTAGTCCGGCACATCGGTGCCGGCCCACGCTTTGCCGTTCCACCACACCAGGCGTTTGTGCGGATCCCACGGTTTGCCCTGCAAGTCCGCTGAAGCGCGGTTGTAGAGAATCCGCCGGTTCGCCGGCCAGGCCCACGCCCAACCCTGATGCTGATGCATGCCGAACGGGTCATTGTTGTCGCGACGAGCCATCTGATTGCCCAGCTCTGTCCAGCTGCCACAGAAAATCCAGCAACCGGACGCCGTGCTGCCGTCGTCCTTGAGCTGACCAAAACCGGCCAGCTGGGCGTTGGCCTTGATGGCCGCGCCCGTGGCGTCGGTGATGTCGGTGATGGCCGTGCCGTTGATTTCCCTGGCCAGTTCCTCGGGCGAAGGTTCGTCAGGGATCTTGTAAGGCCACGACAACTTGAGCAGCGGGTCGGGGAATTTGCCGCCATTGGCCTGGTAACGCTGACGCAACCGCAGAAACAGCTCACTCATGATCTGTACGTCGGTGCGTGCTTCGCCGGGACCGTCGGCACCTTTCCAGTGCCATTGCAGCCAGCGGCTGCTGTTGACCAGCGAACCGTCTTCTTCGGCGAAACAGGTGGTGGGCAGACGTATCACTTCAGTTTGGATATCGGCGCTGTTGACGTCGTTGAACGGCCCGACTTTTTGCCAGAACTCAGATGTTTCAGTGGCCAGCGGGTCCATCACCACCAGCCATTTGAGCTTGGCCAGCGCAACCATCACCCGGTTTTTATCGGGCAGCGCGGCGATGGGGTTGAAGCCTTGGCACATGTAGCCGTTGACCTTGCCCTGACCCATCAGGTCAAACACCTTGAGGATGTCGTACTGAGGAATGTCCAGTTTCGGCAAGTAATCGAAAGCCCAGTTGTTCTCGACGGTGGCGTTGGCGCCGTACCAGGACTTCATCAAGCTCACATGGAACTTGCTGTAATGCTGCCAGTAAGACAACTGCCCCGGACGCAAGGGGACTTGCGTACGCTTGGTAATGTAGGCGGCGTAATCCTGTTCAGCGTCGCCCGGCAGGGTCAGATAACCGGGCAGTGAGTTGGACAGCAGCCCCAGGTCGGTCAGGCCCTGGATATTGGAGTGCCCGCGCAAGGCATTCACGCCCCCGCCCGGCATGCCGACGTTGCCCAAAAGCAATTGCACCATCGCTGCGCTACGGATGATCTGGGCGCCAATCGAGTGTTGGGTCCAGCCCAAGGCATAGAGAATGGTCATGGTCTTGCCCGGTTGCGAGCAAGTGGCGATTTCCTCCCAGATTTTCTGCATGGCATCGACCGGCATGCCACAGATCTGGCTGGCCAGATCGATGTTGTAACGGCTGTAGTGCTGCTTCATCAATTGATAGACGCAACGCGGGTCTTGCAGCGTCGGGTCGACCTTGACGAAACCGTCCTCACCGAGTTCGTAGCCCCAGCCGGATTTATCGGTGTACAGGCGCTTGTCGACATCGTAGCCACTGAAAATACCGTCCTCGAAGCCATACCCGGCTTTGACGATGAACGACACGTCGGTGTAGTTACGCACGTATTCGTGCTGGATCTTGTCCTCGGTCAGCAAGTAATTGATCAACCCGCCCATGAAGGCGATGTCGGTGCCGGTACGAATCGGTGCGTAGTAATCGGCCACCGAGGCGGTCCGGGTAAAACGCGGATCGACCACGATCAAGCGCGCCTTGTTGTGCGCCTTGGCTTCGGTCACCCATTTGAAGCCGCACGGGTGCGCTTCTGCTGCGTTGCCGCCCATCACCAGAACCAGATTCGCGTTGGCGATATCGGTCCAGTGGTTGGTCATGGCACCACGGCCGTACGTCGGGGCAAGACTTGCCACCGTCGGGCCGTGTCAGACACGCGCCTGGTTATCGAACCCCAGCATGCCGAGACTGCGAATGACCTTGTGGGTGATGTAACCCGCCTCGTTGGACGCCGCCGATGCCGCAAGGAAACCGGTGGTCAACCAGCGGTTGACCGTTTGGCCCTGGGCATTCTTCTCGATGAAATTGGCGTCGCGGTCGGCCTTCATCAGGTCCGCCACGCGGTCGAGTGCTTCGTCCCAGGAGACGCGGGTCCATTCCGTGCTGCCGGGTTTGCGTACCTGCGGATATTGCAGGCGCCCGGGGCTGTGAATGAAGTCCAGCAGGCCTGCGCCTTTGGGGCAAAGGGTGCCGCGGTTGACCGGGTGGTCGGCGTCACCTTCTATGTGAATGATGTTTTGCGCGACATTTTTCGCTGCATCGCCCTGGCTGTACATGATCAACCCACAGCCGACCGAGCAGTACGGACAGGTGTTGCGGGTTTCTCGAGTGTGGGCAAGCTTGAAGTGGCGCACCTGCTCGGCGAAAGCGGCTGTCGGGGCCATGCCCAACGCGCCCAGGCTCGAACCAGCAAGGCCGATACCAGCGACCTTGAAGAACTGACGACGGCTGAGGTCCATCGTGCACTCCTGATCAGGTGGAAATCCGGTGCATTGCCGGACTTTTCTGGACAATCACGGTGGCGGCAGTCTGGCTGCCGACACCTGAAATAGTAGACAAGGCTGTCGAAATCACCATGACAACCGACCGTCGGGCATTTGCGGACAACCACAGAACATTGTGGGAGCTGGCTTGCCAGCGATAGCGTCGTGTCATTCAACCATTTCGCCGTCTGACCGGCCCCCATCGCTGGCAAGCCAGCTCCCACAGGGGATGTGTTGCCGGGGATTGGCGCTTATCATGGCCGGCATGATTAACCAGCCTTTACGAGATTTGCGCATGACTTTCGATTTTGATCAGGTGTTCGACCGCCACCACACCGGCAGTACCAAGTGGAGCCGCTACCCGGCCGACGTGTTGCCGATGTGGGTTGCCGACATGGATTTCGCGGCACCACCAGTGATCGTCCAGGCCTTGCAAAAACGTCTGGAGCATCCGTTGCTTGGCTACAGCGTGGCTCAGGATGACCTGCGCGAAGCCATCGTTGCTGATTTGTGGAACAAGTACGCCTGGCGAGTCGAGCCGCAAGAGCTGATCTTCCTGCCGGGTGTCGAATCGGGCTTCAACATGGCCCTCAAGGCATTGGTGCAGCCGCAACAGAATGTTGTCGTGCAAGTGCCGAACTACCCGCCGCTGCGCCACGCGCCAGGGCATTGGGGCCTGAACAAGGTGGAGTTGAGTTTCGACCCGCAATCCGACGGCACCTACACCACGCCGTTGGCTGCCTTGAGCCAGTCGCTGCAAGGTGGTGGCGCCCTGCTGCTGAGCAACCCGCACAACCCATTGGGCAAAGCATTCCCTCGGGCCGAACTGCAAGCGATCGCCGACATCTGCCTGGAGCACGGTGCCTGGATCATCTCCGACGAAATCCACGCCGAACTGTGCTTCGACGGCCGCCAGCACATTCCGATGGCCTCCCTCAGCCCGCAAATCGCCCAGCGCACCATTACGCTGATGTCGGCGAGCAAGGCCTATAACATCGCCGGGCTGAAAACCTCGTTCATGATCATTCAGGATCGCCACCTGCGCGAGAAGGTCAACCATGCCCGCTGCGGCATGGTCGACAGCGTCAACCCGCTGGGCATGGAAGCCACGCGCGTCGCTTACAGCGAAGCCGGGCCATGGCTGGCCGCGCTGAAGGACTATCTGCAAAGCAATCGTGATTATCTGGTCGACGCCGTGCGCACCCGCTTGCCGGGCATCAGCATGAACGTGCCGCAGAGCACTTATCTGGCCTGGCTGGACTGCTCGGCGCTGGGGCTGGACAACCCACAGCAATTCTTCCTCGAACAGGCCAAGGTCGGTTTGAGCCCGGGCCTGGATTTCGGTGATGACGGCCTGCAGTTCGTGCGCTTGAATTTCGGCTGCCCGCGCTCGCTGCTCGAAGAAGGCATTGCGCGGATGGAGCGCAGTTTGCGCAACCTCAGGGCCTGACAAATCCCCCGGCAGGAGCGCACTTAAGGACGAACACTGTACCTGTGGCGAGGGAGCTCGCTCCCTCGCCACAGGATGCTAACGTTTTCCCACCATCAAAAATCCAACCGAACTCACGCCAAAACGCCAGGGTCAACCCTTTGACTCCCCCGCCTGAGACCGGAGATTGATGATGAACGAATACCCAAAACCACCCTTCCCGAAACAACAGCAACCCGTCCCTGGCTCCCAGCGCAAAATGGATCCGTACCCGGACTGTGGCGAGCAAAGCTATAAAGGCTCGGGACGCCTGAACGGCAAGATTGCCCTGATCACTGGTGGCGACAGCGGCATTGGCCGTGCGGTGGCGATAGCGTTTGCCCGTGAAGGCGCGGATGTGGCCATTGCCTACCTTGATGAACAGGAAGATGCCGAGGAAACCGCCCGTTGGGTCGAACAGGCTGGGCGCCAATGCCTCTTGCTACCCGGCGACCTGGCGCACAAAGTGCATTGCCAGGCACTGGTCGAGAAAACCGTCGAGCGCTTCGGACGCATCGATGTGCTGGTCAACAACGCCGCTTTCCAGATGACCCACGAAAACCTCGAAGACATTCCCGATGAAGAATGGGTGATGACCTTCGACGTCAACATCACGGCCATTTTCAGGATTTGCCAGGCAGCACTCAAACATATGCAGCCGGGCAGCTCGATCATCAACACCAGTTCGGTCAACTCGGACTTTCCTAACCCGACGCTGCTGGCATACGCCACCACCAAGGGCGCGATTGCCAATTTTTCTGCCGGCCTTGCCCAGATGCTGGGACCGAAGAACATTCGGGTAAACAGCGTGGCGCCGGGCCCCATCTGGACGCCGTTGATCGTGTCGACCATGCCCGAAGAAACGGTACAGAATTTTGGTGGCAATACGCCCCTGGGTCGCCCCGGACAGCCAGTGGAAGTTGCCCCCATCTATGTGCTGCTGGCTTCGGATGAGGGTAGCTACATCAGCGGGCAGCGTTTTGGCGTCACAGGTGGCAAGCCGATACTTTGATACCCGGCGATCCCGAAAAATGGAACCGGTCGACGCTTGCGGCGCTCAACACTCCATAGGCCCACCTCAGGCGGGCCTTTGGATATCAGGAGGTCGCCATGTCCGCACCTATCGTCAAGCTGTTTACTCAACCGAACTATGCGTGGACGGATATTCGCAAGGAGGAGGAAGCGCATCCACGTCATTATCTTGCACATTTACTGTTGCTGGCTTTGATCCCCCCGGTGTGTCTGTTCATTGGGACCACCTACGTAGGCTGGAGCCTGGCGGAAAACGAAACGGTCAAGCTCAGCGCGGCCAGTGCGTTACAACTGTGCATACTGCTTTACGTCAGCATCCTCGTGGGCGTCGCCGTAATGGGCGTGTTCATCCGCTGGATGTCGCGTACCTTCGACGCACGCCCGACTCTCAATCAATGCATCGGTTTTGCCGCCTACACCGTCACCCCGTTTTTCCTCGCCGGTATTGCGGGGCTGTACCCGAGCCGCTGGCTGGCCATCCTGGTGTTAGGCGCGGCGTCGGTCTACTCGACCTTCCTGCTGTTCGTTGGCTTGCCGACGTTCATGCATGAGCGCAAGGAACAAGGCCTGCTCAACTCCGCTTGCGTCTGGGGCGTCGGGCTGTTGGTGCTGGTGACCATCCTGGTGGAAATGATCCTGCTGTGGTTCAACGTGCTTACGCCTGAGTATTTGCGCGCTACTGTCGGTTGAACACCGAAGCCATGAGCTTCATCATCTGGGTCGCCGTGCTGGGGGCCGTGCTGCTGACTTTGGCACTCACCTCGTCGTACCTGCGGTGGATGCCGGTGACCACATCGGCAGTGTGCCTGCTGTTGGGCGTGGCCATCGGGCCGGCAGGCCTCGGTTGGCTCAGGCTGGATATCAAGGACGCGTCGTTCTGGATGGAGCACCTGACGGAAGTCGCGGTGCTCTTTTCTTTGTTCGTCTGCGGGCTCAAGTTGCGGCTGCCGCTCAAGGATCGCAAATGGCGCGTGGCCTATGGGCTGGCGGGACCGGTGATGCTCCTGAGCATCACCGGCGTCTGCCTGATGCTGCATTTTATTTTCGATCTGGCGTGGGGACCTTCGCTGCTGATCGGCGCAATACTGGCGCCGACCGACCCGGTATTGGCATCGCTGGTTCAAGTCAATGATGCCAAGGATGACGATCCTGTCCGCTTCGGGCTTTCCGGCGAAGCTGGATTGAACGACGGGATCGCGTTTCCGTTTGTGATCCTCGGCCTGCTGTTTATTCAACAGGGTGAGGCCTCATCGGCGGCCTGGCTCGATGAATGGGCGCTCAAACGACTGTTGTGGGCAGTTCCCGCCGGTTTGCTGATCGGTTATTGCATGGGCCGTGGCATCGGCCGGCTGACCTTGTCGATGCGCATCAGAAACGCCGACAGCACAGTCTCCCCCAATGATTATCTGACTTTTGCTCTGATCGCACTGGCCTATGTCGCCGCCGAGTCGGTGCATGGCTACGGGTTCCTTTCGGTATTCGCTGCGGGCCTCGGCCTGCGTGGTGCGGAGGTCAAATCCACGGGAGATTCCCAACCACCGGCAGAGCATCTGGTCCAAGCGGTGGTCGGCCATCAGAACGTCGAGCCTGACGCCGCGGTGCATGGCGACGTGGAGCATCTGGAGGAAACGCAAGTCGCGGCCGGGATC
This sequence comes from Pseudomonas sp. Sample_24, assembly GCF_004307605.1. Classification (NCBI taxonomy): domain Bacteria; kingdom Pseudomonadati; phylum Pseudomonadota; class Gammaproteobacteria; order Pseudomonadales; family Pseudomonadaceae; genus Pseudomonas; species Pseudomonas sp. Sample_24. The sequence goes on along the minus strand of NZ_RCNW01000388.1, from coordinate 31,194 downwards.
ATGATCGGCGACATGCTGTCCTTCGGCAGCCTGGTGGAACGTGCCATGGAAGTGTTTTTGGTGACGCTGTTGGGCGTGGTGTTGATGGCTCATTGGGATTGGCGCGCACTGGCCATCGCAGGGGTGTTGTTTTGCCTGATTCGTCCCTTGAGTGTCGCGCTCATACCTTGGGGGAACCTGCTCGACGGTCGGCAACGACTGCTGATCGGCTGGTTCGGCATACGCGGGATCGGCAGCTTTTATTACCTGTTCTATGTCCTCAATCACGGGCTGAACCCAGCGGTGGCGACGCTATGCACTGACCTGACATTGTCCGTTGTCGCGCTTAGCATTTTGATCCACGGCATCAGCACCCAGCCGGTCCTTGCCCGTTATGAGCAGCGCAAAAAGCCAGTGGCAGGACCGCGAACTGCATGAGTCAATCTTCGAACTCATGCACCCTGCATGACTTCCATTTGCCAGCACTCAATCCTATGTCTTTGATGTTTCAGGTTTTTATAAATCAGTCAGAAACGGCACGACAAATGCTCCATTCCCATGAGCGACCTTCGGCATCGAGACCGTTTGCGCCCTACCCCATCCGTGACGATTTGAGAGACCTGACCATGAATGCCATCGACCTGTTGAAAGCCGACCATGAACGCGTAAAGGGCATTTTGAGCCAATTGAGCGAATCCACCGAGCGCGGCGTAAAAAAACGCACAGAGCTGCTTACCAAACTGGAAATGGAGATTTCCATTCACACCCGTCTCGAAGAAGAAATTCTGTATCCGGCGTACAAAAAAGCCGGCGGCAAAGAACAGGACGTCATGTATTACGAAGCCAAGGAAGAACACCGCACCGTTGATTCACTGGTTTTGCCGGATCTGAAACACACCGACCCGTCGACCCCTGAATTCGCCGGTCGCGTCAAAGTGGTCAAGGAGTTGCTGGAGCACCACATTGAAGAGGAAGAGACTGAAATGTTTCCTCAAGCGAAGAAATTGCTCGGCAAAGCTGAACTGGAAGAACTCGGAACACAAATGGAAACCCTGAAAACCCAGCTCAAAAAGCAATTCAGCGAATCGCACATGGCTGCCTGATGAGCAACGACACACACAGGCCTGGCTTTCGTCAGGCCTTTTTTTGCGCAGTTATTTCATTGCCGAGGCAATCGATTTCACCAGATTGAGCTGGGTGAACGGCTTTGAGAGCCGTGGCAGCCTTGCAGCGAAGCCTTCCAGTCGCTCGGCGTAGCCGGTAGCGAGAATGATCGGTATGTCGGGTTTCACAGCGCGAATCGCATCCGCCAGTTGTGCACCGTTCATTTCTGGCATTGCCATGTCGGTGATCACCAGGTCAATGGTGGGATTGACCTCAAACAATTCAAGCCCCTGAGCACCTGACGTCGCGGTGATAACCCGATGGCCGAGGTCTTCGAGCAGCAGGCACGTGCTGGTCAGTACCAGGCTGTCGTCATCGACCACCAACACACACAACCGATGGGTCTCTGGCGTTTTGGCTGGGTCGGCAACCTGGACCGCTACCGCTCCCTCCGATGCGACGGGTAACCACAGTTCGGCTGTGGTGCCGTGATTCTTTTGGCTTTTGAGAATGAACCGCCCGCCCAGTTGCTCGACAAATCCATGGACCATCGACAAACCCAGCCCGGTGCCTTTGCCAAGCCCTTTGGTGGTGAAAAACGGATCCATCGCCGATCCCAGAGTGGCCTCATCCATGCCGTCCCCGGTGTCGCTGATGCTCAGGCAGACATAGCGCCCGTCATCGGGTAAAGGCCGGGGCTCATCCCGGGCATCGGCTTTACGGGCGCTGATGATGATCGTGCCGCCGTTGGGCATTGCATCACGGGCATTGGTGACCAGGTTGAGCACCGCCAGTTCCAGCTGATTGACATCCGCCATGACCGGTTCGATCTCTGGAGGAAAGCGGGTTTGCAGAACCACTGACGGCCCGAGCGAACTGCGCAGCAAGCCGGAAATGCCTTGCACCAGCACGGGAATTTCGACAGGCTCGGATTTCAGTTCCTGGCGTCTGGCAAATGCCAGCATCCTTTGAGTCAGGGAAACACCGCGCTGCGCGCCCTGAGTCGCGTTGTCCAGCAGACGAACGATTTTCGGATCATCGGCCAGGCGTTTGCGCACAATCTCCAGATTGCCAAGAATCACCGTGAGCAAATTGTTGAAGTCATGGGCAATCCCGCCGCTGAGCTGACCAATGGCTTGCATTTTCTGCGCCTGGAACAATGCCTCGCGGGTTTGCTCCAGGGCTTGTTGCGCCTGGGTGACTTCAGTGATGTCACGGGTAATCTTGGCGAAACCGAGCAAGGTGCCGGTTTCTCCCCAAATCGGATCGACCACCACGTGGGCCAGAAAACGCGTGCCGTCCTTGCGAACGCGCCAACCCTTGTTTTCGAATCGCCCTTCATTCGTAGCGATGCTCAGCGTGCGTAGCGGTTCTCCAGCCTCCCGGTCTTCGGGCGTGTAGAACATTGAAAAGTGCTGGCCGATGACTTCTTCCGGCAAATAGCCCTTGATGCGCTGGGCCCCCAGGTTCCAGTTGGTCACATGGCCGCGGGGATCGAGCATGTAGATGGCGTAATCGGTGACACTTTGCACCAGCAAGCGGAATTGCTGTTCGCTTTGCTTGAGGGTTTCTTCAGCCATTTTGCGATCGGTCAGGTCGCGGGTGATCTTGGCGAACCCCAGTAACTTGCCTGTTGGATCGAGAATCGGATCGATCACCACGTGAGACCAGAAATACGTGCCGTCCTTGCGTACGCGCCAGCCTTCACCTTCGAAACGCCCTTCTCGAATCGCCGTATCAAGGGCCTTTTGCGGCAACCCGGCACGGCGATCCTCTTCGGTGTAAAAACGCGAGAAGTGCTGACCAAGAATTTCGTCTTCGTCATACCCCTTGAAACGCCTGGCACCGGCGTTCCAGCTAGTGATGATGCCATCGGGATCAATCATGTAGATCGCATAGTCAACCACCGCATCGATCAACAAACGAAGTCGCTTGTCCTCGAAGCCGTCGGTATTGGTTCGATCTTCGCTCATTGACCCCTCACCCGTTTATGCTTGCTTTGAAGTATGCGACAAACCGCAGGATTGGAAAGCTCCAGTATTTGCGTCATATAGACGCCACGCGGATTTTACCGGTACACGTACTTTTCGATATAGGTATACAGGTCGTTATATACAAAGTCCGGCACTTGCCTGGCGTGGGCACCAGTCTTGAGCAATGCCAAATGGCAGTCTTTCACCATTTCGTTACGCTCCGCCATGGTGTAGACGTTCTTGTCGATGATGGCTTGGTACTCGGTGTAGGTGTATGCCTTGGTCGACTCGCTGACGTTGAGATTGTCCCTGGCATCTCTAGTGTAGGTACTGTGAGCCCGCAAAGTGCGCTCGTTCAAGGTCCCCAATCCGCGTTCATACAAAAGGATCTGTGAACCGCTATGCACTTTGGCGATGGCCTCAAACGCAAGAAGGATGGCCTGCGCGTTACTCATGCTGGCCGTGAGGGCCGAATAGCTGACAAAGCGTTCCAGCTCCTTGTTTTCAAGACTTTTGAGTGCCCTCTTGATGCTGGACACGTGCGCAAACGCCTGGTTGCAACCGACGACATGGGCTTCCAGACGATAGCCATTAGCGATGGACGACAAATCGGAAAAGCGGATGTCATCGAAGGCGCATTCCATGATGAGGTTGTATTTGCGTGTGAGTGCCTCGATGAAGATTTTGCCGCTGAGTTCTCGAACAAACTTCTCTGTGTGGGCATACGCATGCAGGACCCCTTCCTTGATCATGTCCGCGTATTGAGGGTGCTTTTCTCGATACTCGGGCAAGTACAGCCGAACATAATTGGCGTATCGCCCTGAAGGCAGCAGTTCCTTTTCAAGCAGATAGGTTTTACCTGAGCCCTGTAATCCTGCGGTGACCAACAGTTTGGGCGGGGTTTCGGCGGTTTTACCGGCGAACAGTGTGGCCGTGATTTCGTTGAGTGCTTTGGACACGTCTGCAGGCGTATGGGCGTACTTTGGTGTTTCTGACATGGCTTGATTTCCTTATCAAAGAACCGGGTGAGAGTGATACCCGGTCATTTCAATAAAGTGTGCTTTCGGTGATTGTTCAAATCGTCGTTTGCTTCAAGGTATGTCAATGTTTTTAAAGGTAAAAAATCCTACTGGCCGGGGTGAAAAAGCGTTGGTTCCACAGACCACCATCGCGGCAGCAATTGCTTGACCTTGCCCTCGCCAAAGCGGTCATCGATCAACATCACCACGCCTTGATCCTGTTGTGTGCGAATCACCCGGCCTGCGGCCTGGACCACTTTTTGTACGCCGGGAAACAGGTACGTGTAGTCGTAACCGGCACCAAATATCGCCGCCATGCGCCGTTTCATTTGCTCATTGACGGGATTGAGCTGTGCCAGCCCAAGGGTGGCGATGAACGCGCCGATCAAGCGTGCCCCCGGCAAATCGATGCCCTCGCCAAACGCCCCGCCCAGTACGGCAAAGCCGACACCCTGGCCATCGGCGGTGAATTGATCGAGAAATTGCTGGCGTTGTTCCTCTGTCATCCCGCGCGATTGCGACCACAGATTGATCTGCGGATGGCGTTCGGCCAATAGCTGTGCAACTTGCTGCAGGTAATCGAAGCTGCTGAAAAAAGCCAGGTAATTGCCCGGGCGCTGGCTGAACTGCCGGGCAATCAATTCAACGATCGGTGCGAGTGACGCCTGACGATGAACAAAACGGGTGGAGATGCGGTTGACGATGTGCACCTGCAATTGGTCGGCATGAAACGGCGATTCAACATCAATGCACACGGTGCTCGCCGGTGTTCCCAGCAAGTCGGCGTAATAGTGCCTGGGGCTGAGCGTCGCGGAAAACAGCACGGTGCTACGCGCTGCCGTCAAACGGGGGCCGATGAACCCCGCCGGCACCACGTTGCGCAGACAGAGTTGCGAGAGGTTGCGTTTGCGATCGAGATCACGCTTGCTGATGTCGAACAGGTACTGCTCGTCAAAGAGTTCGCCCACACGGCAAAACTGCAGCATGTCGAAGTAAAAGCTCTGTAGCGCGCTGTCCAGCCCCTGCGGGTGATCGTTCAGAAAGTCGCCGATGCTTGCGCTGCAGGATGACAACGCCTGGAGCAACTTTTCCGGAGGTTTGTCATAAGCCTGATAGACGCCGAGTTGCTGGCTATGCAGGGCGTTCCATTCACGGTTCACCCGTTGCAGTGGCTTTTTCAATGCTTCGGGGGCGGTTTTACGCACGCCATTGAGCGTCGCCTGGTCGAGGCTGGCGCTGTACATCTGACGACCGCGCTCCACCAGGTTGTGGGCTTCGTCCACCAATACCGCGACTTTCAATTGGTTGGCCTGGCATAGCCCGAACAACAACGCGCTGAAATCGAAGTAATAGTTGTAGTCGGCCACCACGACGTCGGCCCAGCGCGCCATTTCCTGGCTCAAGTAGTAAGGACAGACCTGGTGCGCCAGGGCGACCTCACGCAGCGCATTCTGATCCAGCAGACGCAACTCACTGGCAGCCTGCCGTGCCGCGGGCAGGCGATCATAAAAACCCCGTGCCAGCGGACAGGATTCGCCGTGACAGGCGCTGCCTGGATGCTCACAAGCCTTGTCCCGGGCGATCATTTCCAGGACGCGCAAGGGTGGCGCATCGGCGCTGTCGAGAATCACCTGCGCGGCATCCAGGGCCAGTTTGCGCCCCGGCGTTTTTGCCGTCAGGAAGAACACTTTGTCCAGTTGCTGCGGCGCCAGGGCCTTGAGCATCGGAAACAAAGTGCCGACGGTCTTGCCGATCCCTGTCGGTGCCTGGGCCATCAGGCAACGGCCGGTGCTGACTGCCTTGAACACGGACTCGGCAAGATGTCGCTGGCCCGGGCGGAAACCGGCATGGGGGAATTGCAATTGCTGGGCGGCGCCATTACGTGCTTCGCGATGAGCCTCTTCCTGTTCAGCCCAGTGTAGAAACAGTCGGCAATGCTGCTCGAAGAACACTTGCAGTTGCCCGGCGCTGAAGGACTCGACCAGACAGGTTTCCTTTTCGCTGACGATATCGAAATACACCAGCGCCAGATTGATCTTCTCAAGCGCCAGTTTCTGGCACATCAACCAGCCGTAGACTTTCGCTTGAGCCCAATGCAGTTGACGGTGGTTGGCCGGTTGCTTGTTCAAGTCGCCCCGGTAGGTTTTGACTTCTTCCAGGCAGTTCTGCGTCGGATCGTAGCCGTCCGCCCTGCCCTTGACCTTCAGGCTTTTGAACAACCCTTCAAGCGCGACTTCACTCTGGTAACCCTCGCTGCGCCGGGACGCTACCGTGCGATGGCCGACAATGCCTTCCAGCGCTGTCGGCGACGGTGTGAAGCGCAGGTCAAGGTCACCGACCTTGGCGGTAAATTCACACAGCGCCCGCACGGCAATGCTGTAGCTCAAGCGGCTTGCTCCGCCCATTGCACATAGCAAACGGCAATCGGCATGCCGTGCTCATGACAGAACTCCAGCCAGCGCAGCTGGTTATCCTGCAAGCGATCCCCTGGCCCTTTGACTTCGATCATGCGGTAGGTTTTTTGCTGCGGCCAGAACTGGATCAAGTCGGGCATGCCCGCGCGATTGGCCTTGATGTCGAGTAACAGTCGATTGAACCAGTGCTTGAGGTGTTCCGCCGGCAAACAATCCAGTGCCTGCTCCAGCAACGCTTCGTTGAGCGCTCCCCAAAACACGAACGGCGATTGCACCCCCCATTTTTCGATAAAGCGTTCACGGATGGTCTGCCGATAACGCCCGTCATCGAGTTCTGCCAGGCACGCCTGGAACAGCTCTGCGCGGCGCTCATGGAAATCTTCGTTGAGCAGGTCCACCGGGCCACGCTGGAACGGGTGGAAGAAAGCCCCGGGCAACGGCGCGAAAATCGCCGGCCAGCACAACAGACCGAATAACGAGTTGATCAGCGTGTTTTCCACATAGTGGACCGGTGCCTCATCCTGCGTGAGGTGCGCCTGCACGTAATGCTCCACCGACAACGCCAGGTCCGTGCGTGGCAATTGCAGGTCCAGGCGCAGCATTTGCCGGGGTGATGCGCGTTTCATTGGCGGCCCGCCGAGCTTGCGCCGCAGCCTTGGCAGCATCCGCAGCAGCACTTGTTGCTCGGCGGCACTTTCCGGTGCCTGTTCGGCCTGGGTGGCCAACGCCAGTGCCAATTGGAATTCACCGCAGCGCTCCAGTACGCGGATCAACCGCAACCGCGCGCCGGGATATCTGCACTGGCGATACAGCGTCAGCGGAGAGGCGAAATCGGCGATGCGCTCGCAATGCTGAGCGATCTGGAACAGCAGTTTCTCGCGGCGCCGTTGCAGCCATGGGTTGCTCAATGTCAGCCCGTTGACCTGTCCGATAACATCCCCCAGCGCTTCACCGGCCTCGAACAGTTGCTGGCAATGGTGCAGGAACATGCAGGCATCCACGTCTTCGCGGCTGCGCAGGCCTCGCGAGTCGGCGCAAAAGTCGACTTTTTCATAGGTAAAGATACCCAGGTCCGCCAGCACGAACTCGGACCAATCCTGGAAAAGATTGCCAAAAAACATCAAGCGCAGGCGATCACACAAGCCCATGATCGTCAGGCTGAACAACTGGTCGTCCAGCGTCGGGCACCATTGCCTGAAGGTGCGAGCCTCGGGAAACTGCTCGCTCAGTGCCGGTAGCCAGTCAGTCTTTTTTCCTTTTGGCTGATCAATGGCCGTACCCAGACATTGGATAATTTCGGCTTTGAGCAACACCTCGAACAGCGTCTCCACCGCCAGGGGCATTTGTTGATCAACCCACGCCAATGTCAGCAACGGGCTGGCAGCGGCGGCGATGTCGCCAATTTCGGGGTAATGCAATTTACCCGCTCTGAAGTGAATGCCCTTGCGCATGATCAGGCGGACCAGCAAGGCCCGGGACTCGCGAGGTAACCCTTTGAAGTCGGTAATGAAGCGCTGTTCCTCGTCAGCCAGCACATCGGCATAGCGATGTTCAAGCCAATCAATGACTTGCATGAAGTTGTTCAAGTAGTAGAACGGATCGTCGAGGGGTTTTGCTGTCACGGGGAATGGGAGCCATGGGAACGAATACTGGTTATGCGTACAGATACCAGCAACGGCCTGCCCGGTGCAAACGGAAAAGGATAAGCGGCGGCGCTGTCAGGTATTTTTTCCGGCGCGCAGAACTTTCCGCCGATCCACGGCACCAACCGCGTTACAGGCACTGTCTAAAGCAACAGTCGGTCTTTTTTGTGGGAGTGTGAGTTATGAATATCAAGACTTTGGGTATGTCCGTGGCGATAGCGGCCTCATTGGCACTCGCCGGTTGTTCTACCCCAACGGTGGTTACCCTGCAGAACGGCACCCAATATTTGACCAAGGACATGCCGAAAACCAAAACCAAGGACGGCTTCTACGAGTTCGAGGATATTTCCGGGGCGAAGGTCAAGGTCAGGTCTGACGAGGTGTCCACCATTCGCAAGGAAGACTGACCGGTGGGGTTCACCTGGTGCGAGCTGCTCACGATGGCGGAGTATCGAGCACCAACAATGTCGAATGTACCGGCCTCATCGCCAGCAGGCTGGTAATGAGGCCTTCAGGTGCTGCCGTCTGACGAATCAGCTACCGGTACGGATCTTGTTCCATAGCCGTGTCCGAATCCGGTCGATGTTCAGTGGCATGGCTTCCAGGGCGAACAATTTGCCCATCATTTCCGGGCTCGGGTAGACCTTGGTGTCATTCTTGATGGCCGGGTCGATCAGGCTGTCTGCCTGTTCATTGCCATTGGCGTAATGCACGTAGTTACTGATACTGGCCATGACGTCGGGGCGCAGCAGGTAATTCATGAACGCATAACCGGCCTTTTCGTCCGGAGCATCTACAGGCATGGCAACCATGTCGAACCAGATCGCTGCGCCTTCCTTGGGAATCGTGTAGCCGATGTCGACACCATTTTTGGCTTCCCTGGCGCGGTTTTCCGCTTGCAGGATGTCGCCCGAGAAGCCGACAGCCACGCAAATGTCACCGTTGGCCAGGTCACTGGTGTATTTGGACGAGTGGAAGTAACTGACATAAGGGCGAATCTTCATCAGCAAGGCCTCGGCCTTTTTGTAGTCTTCCGGACTTTTGCTGTGATGCGGCAGACCTAGATAATTCAGCGCCGCTGGCAACTGTTCGGGGCCGTTGTCGAGGATGGCCACGCCGCATTTTTGCAGTTTTTGCATGTTTTCCGGTTTGAAAATCAGGTCCCAGGAATCCACCGGCGCATTATCGCCGAGCACCGCTTTGACCTTGGCAATGTTGTAGCCGATGCCAGTGCTGCCCCACAGGTACGGCAAGCCGTGCTCATTACCCGGATCGTTGGTTTGCAGTGCCTTGAGCAGCACCGGATTGAGATTCTTCCAGTTTGGCAACTGGCTCTTGTCGAGTTTTTTCAGCGCTCCGCCTTCGATTTGCCGCGCCATGAAGTGGTTCGAAGGAAACACCACGTCGTAACCGGATTTGCCGGTCATCAGCTTGCCATCAAGGGTTTCGTTGCTGTCATAGACGTCGTAGGTGAATGCAATGCCGGTTTCTTTCTGGAAGTTTTTCGTAGTGTCCGGCGCTATGTAGTCCGACCAGTTGTAGATTTTGACCGTTTCAGCCGCCTGGCTGATGGATGCGACCAGCATCAGCGGGGCCAGTGTCAGTGTCTTTCGGATCATGAGCGATTCCTGTATGGGTTTGTTTTTGTTGGCAGGCAATCAAAGGATCAGCTTTTGTTTTTTTAAGAGCTCAAAAAATCAAAACGTAGGTCTTGCGCACGGTTTCCTGGATATCCCAGATACCGAGGCTGTTGGCGGGCAACATCAGTGCATCGCCGGCTTGTATGTGCAGGGTTTCGCCATCGTCCGGGGTGAAGGTGCAGCGGCCCTGGATGAAATGGCAGAATTCCTGGGCAACGATCTGCCGCCGCCAGCGACCGGGGGTGCATTCCCAGACGCCGGTTTCGACGCCGTCGTCGCGCTCGACACTGGTGGTCGAGGCCACCGCCACAGGCGTGCCGAGCGGCACGGCGACCGGGTTCGACTCCTCGAGTTGCAGGGTTGCGGTGTTCTTGAATTGCGTGATGCTCATGGGAATACCTGTGGTTGTAGAACGCGTCGGTTACTGCATGAAACCTTCCATGAACCCCGCCACTCCACTGGCGAGTTTGCGCCGCCAAGGCGCGGTGGCCGGGTTGGCGAGGGTCTGGTCTTCGTGGACAAAGCTGCGGATGATCGCGTTGTAGCCGAGCCAGCGGCAGGGCTCGGGCTCCCAGGCCCGCAGTGCATCAAGGCCACGTTGGGGAATGACCCATGGCTGCCGGACCTGCTCGGTGTCGCGTTGCAGGATCAGGTCCGCCAACGTCCGCCCGCCCAGGTTGCTGGCACCCACGCCCTCCCCGCCATAACCGCCGGACAAGGCGATGCCACTGGCCTGATCGCACAGCATGTGCGGTTTGAACCGCCGCGACATGCCAAGATTGCCGCCCCAGCCATGGGTGATCTGGACGTTCTTGAGTTGCGGGAACAACTCACCGAACAGATAGCGGCGCAGTTCGATTTCACTGCGGGTCAGGTCAAAGTTGTGGCGCAACTTGCCAGCAAACTGGTAACCACCGCGGGCACCGAAAACCAGGCGGTTGTCTGCGGTACGCTGGCCGTAAGTGACCTGGCGGCTGCTTTCACTGAACGCCTGGCCGCGGCTCAGGCCGATTTCGTCCCAGGTCGCAGCGGACAAAGGTTCGGTGGCGACGATCAAGCTTTGTACCGGCAGTTGATAGCGACCTAACGGTGGTAACGTTACCGAATAGCCTTCTACCGCTGGCACTATCCAACGGCTGCGCACCGATGCTTTCGCCGTGCGCAGGCTGCCGGACTGCCATTGGGTCACCGGGCTGTTCTCGTAGATCCGCACACCCATGCGCTCCACCGTCCGCGCCAGGCCGCGTACCAGTTTGGCTGGGTGAATGGTCGCGACATGCGGGGCGTAGATGCCGCCGTAGGGTTTGGCGACACGGATCTGCTGCGCCAATTGTTCAGGGCTGAGCCAACGGTAATCGCGCTCGTTGAGTCCCTGCTGGTAGAGCTTGTCCAGGTATAGGCGCAGGTTGGCTTCCTGTTCCGGGTAGCGGGCAGCGCAGTACAGCACTCCACCTTTGCGATAATCGCAGTCGATGCCCTCACGTTCCAGGACGACTTCTACTTCATCGGGAATACTGTGCAATAAGTCGTATGACGCCCGGCGCTGTTCAGGTGACAGCTCGGCAAGCAGCCGGTCCTCCCCCAACAGATTGCCCATCAACCAGCCGCCATTGCGTCCCGAAGCACCAAAACCGGCGGTTTGCGCCTCGATAATGGCGATGTTCAGGCCAGGTGCCTGACGCTTGAGGTAGTAGGCCGTCCAGAGTCCGGTATACCCGGCGCCGATGATCGCTACATCGATGTCCAGATCCTGTTCCAGCGCCGGACGCGCCAGCAATGGCTCGTCGAGTTGGTCCATCCACAAACTGATAGTGCGCCACGCCGGCATGCAAGACTCCGCCAATCAAACTTCGTTGGCGCTGATCCTAGTGCGTGAGCTCAAGCGTTGTCTTGCGCGCGTGCACGCAAAGAAATTTGTTTGGCATACGCCTTGGGTGACAGCCCGGTGTGTTGACGGAAACAGCTGTAGAACGCCGACAACGAATTGAACCCGGCAGCGAACGCCAGTTCGTCGATGCGCAGCGGTGGTGCGGCGTTGTCCAGCGCCGCGAGAAGATGTTGCAGGCGCGCCTGGTTGACGTAGCGATAGAAGCTCTGCCCCAACACCTGATTAAGCAAATAGGAAATCTGGTTGCGACTGTACCCGCACTCCTTTGCCACCCGTTGCAGGTCAAGTTCAGGGTCGAGATAGGGTTGCTGGCGCTGGAAATACTGTTGCAGATCCTCGGCCATGAAACTCAACTGCCGTGGTGACAAACCCAGGCGACTGACCGCCGGCCGCTGGCTGCTGCTGCTTTTACCGCTGGGTTGTTCACGCACCACAGAGGCGTATTCGTTGACCCGCCAGATCAGCCCGTCCTTGACGGTAATCGCTTCACTGGCGCGAAACGACACCAACCCTTCGCCGCCACGCAGGGTGATGCGGTACTGAATGAACGCCGTGTTGCCGTCCAGCCGAATGCGGTCCGAATGTTCCAGCGCCTCATCCGGATCGCGGGGCATGCTGCTGCGCACGTATTCGCGCAAGTGCTCAAGGCCCATCACGCGGTTCTGGAAAAAGTCGTTGTACTGGATCTCGGGATGGTAAAGCGCCATGACCCCGTCGAGATCCCGGTGTTTCCAACGCAGGTGATAACGCATGACCGTCTCGGCCGTGGCCTGGGTTTGCTGCGGGCCATCATCCTCGGCGTGCATAAAGGTCTCGACGTGAAAAAGCCGAGCTTGCCCAACTTCGGCTTCTGCATCAATGGTTAAACGGATAGCGGTATATTTGCGAAAACGTTTGCGCCAAAACGCGTGAATAAAAAATGCGAAGCAATTGCCAAACGGCCTGAAAAATCCACATTTTTTTCACATTCAGGTGCTACTTTTAAAGTCTGTCATCGGTAGAGCCAATGAAGGCTCTTCCCTCCTAACGTGAGCTAAAGGAAGCGCTCGATGAAGAAGGTGGGCAACACATGAATAAAGGGTTCAGCAAGGTCACTTTTCCAAACGCCTGCCAGCTGATGCGCTGGCATTTTCATCCCATGGGTTTCGAGGCCAGCATGGATGCCCCGGGCAGCATGATTGCCCGTTTGTTTGATCGAGCAACCGGCGAGACCATGATCGCCATTGCCGGTATTCCGTGTGCGACGGTGATGAACGCCGCCGATGTGGAGCGAATCATCGAAGCCGTGGAGGATGAGCTTGAGGCGTTCATTCCCCCGGTAGCCCTCAGGAGCTATGCCTGAAGGCCTGAAAGTCATAAAAAAGCCCACTTCACGTGTAATGCTGTTCACTTAAATGAGCATTAGCATCCTGTGGCGAGAGAGCTCGCTCCCTCGCCACAGGTACAGTGTTCGTCCTTAAGTGAACAGCATTACACTCCCGGTGGGCTTTTTGTTGAGTGAAATCCAAAGACTCACGCCACAGTCTTGCCCTGGCGATGATCAGCAAAGAATGCCTTGCCCTTACCGATCCGGTCGGACGCCTTGGGCATGTTTGCAGCCTGATTGTCCGCCGTATCGACATACCAGTAGCAATGACTCACTGCCCGGGTAATGCCCACGTAGGCCAGGCGCAGGATTTCGTCTTTCTGCGCATTGTCGTACGGCTCGTTATCACCAGCCTTGCCCAGGCCGGCCATGCGGTACACCTGATTCTTGTAGGGAGAACTGGTCAAGTGCTGACAGTCGCCAAGCAGGAAAACCGCGTCCGCCTGCAGACCCTTGGCGCTGTGATAAGTCAGCTGTTTCAAGCGCCTTGCGTCATACGGCAAGCTAGAATCAAGATTAACTACAGACTGAATATGCTCTTCTATCAATGACTTATCGCTGCTTTTTCGATAGAGCATCAAGATTGAATCGCCCTTCCTGTAATGTTCCATCAACCTTTGAGCCAGGCCTTGGTCGTCACGGTCCAGCACGTTGACTGGCAGTAACGGCTTTGGCTCACCGCTGGCCTTGGCCTTCTTGCCAGCAATCGCCGGAGCGGCGCGCACGATGTGTTCGGCAGCGTCGATGATGTGTTGATGGCTGCGGTAATTGTCGCTGAGCATGACTTTGGTGGTGCTCGGGGACGAGAACGACTGGTTGAACTCCATGAAATAACTTGGCGAACTGCCGCGCCAACCATAAATCGACTGCCAATCATCCCCCACGCAAAGCAAAGACGAGCGTTGCGCGCCGCGCCCGACATGCATGGCCGGACCCCGACTGCGGATTTCTGCCAGGCTGGCACGAATCCACGACACGATCTGCGGTGAGACATCCTGGAATTCATCGATCATCAAATGCGACAGCGGCCTTAGCAACTCATCGCTGAGCAACTTGAGATTCTCCGGCGAGTGCTCGCTGAACAGCGCGAACATCCGGTTGTAGGTCATGATCGGCGGTTTCTGGTCGAGCAAATGATCTTCCAGTGCACGCCAATACAGACTCAAGGCCTCAAAGAAGAACCGGTCCGGGTCATCCTTGCCGAAGCTCATCTGGCCCACGGCGGTCGGTACGTCCAGGCCCAGGTTCTCGATAAACCCGGCAGCAGCGACAAAACAGTCGAGCAACGGTGCAGAAGCGAGCTCACCCTTGACCTTGTAATCGAAGCCTGGCCCGGCACTGGCATCTCCTGCCAGCGACGCCAGAACACGTTTCGACGATTCATAACTATCCAACCATATCAAAGGCTTACGGCAGAAAGCTTGAAACAGGGTGCGCTTTACAGCCCATTCCGCGCGCACGCTCAACTTTGCGTTGGGACGCGTCAGTTGAGGGTTTTCCCGAGGATCGAAACCCAGCACCACCCAGGCATCCAGCGACGGAATGTAGCCGTGACAATGAAATCTCGAACCGTTGATATCGAACGTCTGGCGATTGGGCTCGATACCTTTGATCGGCCAGGCTTTGGCGCGAAACCACAGGTCTTCGATCATGTCGCAAAGTTCTTCATCGCGTTTGGCGGCCAGTTCGGTCACGGCCATGCGCTTCTGCACATCCGGGTGATCGCGCTCCAGCTCCTTGAGCTGCAAGGCATGGCGCGACAGCGGCTTGATCAACTCGCGAAAGCGTTCGTCGCGGGTATGCAAGGCGTGATAACAGGCATTGAGTTGCTGGCGCTGGGCATCGTTGATGCGCAAGTCGAACGGATTGCTGTCCACCTCTTCCTCAGAACCTTGTATCCGGTGGCTGAGGTTCTCGAAGGCCTGCAAGCGCTCAAAACCCGGCAGGCTGCGCACCATGGGCAGAATCCGCGAGTGGAAAGTACGCACCAGATCGCGTGCTTCCTTGAAGCTGAGCGCCCGCCCCCAAAGGGCAAACAGCTCGATCAGCTTGTTGATGAAGTCTTTGCGCGATTCGCGGGTGAAGGTCACGACTGTCATCGAACTCAGCTCGAAGCCTAGGTATTGCGTCAGCAACACAATACGCAGGACCAGCGTTGTCGACTTGCCCGCACCCGCGCCGGCGATTACCGAGGTAGACGGCGTATCGCTGAAAATCATCTTCCACTGAGCGGTGCTGGGTTGCGCATGCGGCGGCAGCAGTCGTGCGACGTCCGCCTTCATGCGTTTTTTCAGTTCGGCGGTCAACGGCAGGCGCCAATCATCGAACAAATGATCATCAATGTTGGGCGGCCTGTGTTCAGTGCTGCGTGAGTCACGAATCAGCAATACCTGTCGGCCTTCTTCCAGCCCTTCCAGTTTGCCTTCCTTGTAGCCGTAGTCCACCCCGGCAATATGCCCGCTGCGAAAACCGTCCGCCTGGCCGTGCAACCACGAAGCACGGTGCTGTGCACGCAAGCGGGTCAAGCCATGGCCAAAAAACCGGGCGGCCAGACGCTTGAGCAGCGGCATCTCGGCCAAAGGGCGAAGTTCAGGTGGAAGATCGGGGGTGTGTTGCGCCACGCGGACGGACTCCATGGTCTGAGACTGTTGACGGCTATGGTGTCTGCATTTGCCGATGAGTTCTAGTGAAATGCTTGTAGCTCATTGGCTTATACGTTGAAGTGAAGGCCGAATGACAATATTTCGAAGGGTATTTATATCGATACATTCGATTGTTATGAGGCATTTTTTACGCTTTTTATCGATTGTTGCCTGTTGGATGATGGCCGTCATCAACCACCGGTCTCGCTTCATGGCTCATGCATCAAGCCCATGACGAACCTTTCAGGAGACGATCATGCTTGAACTCAGACCTTTCAACTCGCTGGGTGGCGCTCACCACGGCTGGCTGGATGCACATCATCACTTTTCGTTCGCCGAATACCACGACCCAAAACGCATGAACTGGGGCAACCTGCGGGTGTGGAACGATGATGTAATCGCCCCCGGTACCGGCTTCCCGCAGCATCCACATCGGGACATGGAAATCATCACTTACGTGCGTGAAGGTGCAATCACCCACCAGGACAACCTGGGCAACAAGGGCCGCACTGAGGCCGGTGACGTCCAGGTCATGAGCGCTGGTACCGGTATTGCCCACAGTGAATACAATCTGGAAGCGACACCGACCAGGATTTTCCAGATCTGGATCATTCCGAATGAATCCGGACTGGCACCGTCCTGGGGCGCCAAGCCGTTTCCCAAAGGCCAGCGCGAAGGTTTCGTGACGTTGGCCAGCGGCAAGGACGGCGATGATCAAAGCCTGCGTATTCGCGCCGATGCCCGGTTGGTGGCGGCGAATCTGAAAGCGGGTGAAACCGCGGAATATCGGCTGGACAGCGGTCGTCGCGCGTATCTGGTTCCGGCCACCGGCGTCATTGAAGTCAATGGCTTGCGTGCACAGGCTCGCGACGGCATTGCAGTTGCCGACGAGCAGGTACTGCAAGTAACAGCCGTCGAGGACAGCGAGATTGTGCTGGTGGATCTGGCTTGATTGGGTAATTGCGACGTACAAAAAAGGGGTGGCCAGAACGGTCACCCCTTTTCTATATGCCGTCTATCAATTTGTGGCGAGGGAGCTTGCTCCCGCTCGGCTGCGCAGCAGTCGTAAATACAACGAATGCGCACTGTCAGGAACAGCGCCATGGGGGCCGCTTCGCCGCCCAGCGGGAGCAAGCTCCCTCGCCACCAACGCCCATCACTTACTTCGTGGAAATAGCGCCATCCACCAACGTCTGCGCTTCGGCCACCAACTGCTTGAGATGGTCGTCGCTGACAAAGCTTTCCGCATAGATTTTGTAGATGTCTTCGGTACCCGACGGACGCGCAGCGAACCAACCGTTCTCGGTCATGACCTTCAAGCCGCCAATCGCCTGGTCGTTACCGGGCGCATGGCTGAGAATGCTCTGGATGGGCTCGCCCGCCAACTCGGTGGAGGTCACCTGTGCCGGCGACAGCTTGCTCAGCAAAGCTTTTTGCTCCGGGTTGGCCTTGGCGTCGACCCGCACGGAGAAAGGTTCTCCCAGTTCATCGGTCAAGGCTTGATAGGCCTGGCTCGGGTCGCGACCGGTGCGGGCGGTCATTTCAGCGGCCAACAATGCCGGGATCAGCCCGTCCTTGTCGGTACTCCAGACGCCACCGTCCTTGCGCAGGAACGATGCTCCGGCGCTTTCTTCACCACCGAAGCCCAGAGAACCATCGAACAAGCCATCGGCAAACCACTTGAAGCCGACCGGCACTTCGTACAGGCGACGCCCCAGACGCTTGGCCACGCGATCGATCAACCCGCTGCTGACCACCGTTTTGCCGACGGCAGCGTCGGCGCGCCATTGCGGCCGGTTCTGGAACAGATAATCAATGGACACCGCCAAATAATTGTTCGGCGCCAGCAAGCCACCGGACGGCGTAACAATGCCATGACGGTCGTGATCCGGGTCGCAGGCGAATGCCACGTCGAAGCGTTCCTTGAGGCCGATCAGACCTTGCATGGCATGCGTGGACGATGGGTCCATGCGAATCTGGCCGTCCCAGTCGACGGTCATGAAGCGGAACGTCGGATCAACCTGTTTGTTCACCACGTCCAGGTCCAGGCGGTAATGCTCGGCAATCGCCGACCAGTAGCGCACCCCTGCTCCGCCCAGCGGATCGACACCCAGACGCAGTTTGGCATCACGGATCGCATCGAAATCGATGACGTTGATCAGGTCGGCAACGTAGGTGTTCACATAATCGTGGCGATGGGTGGTGCTGGCCTTCAGCGCTTGCTCGTAACTGATGCGCTTGACCCCGGCGAGCTTGTTGCCCAGCAGTTCGTTGGCTTTGGCTTCGATCCACTTGGTGATGTGGGTATCGGCTGGGCCACCGTTGGTGGGGTTGTATTTGTAACCCCCGCTTTGCGGCGGGTTATGCGACGGGGTGATGACGATGCCGTCAGCCAGGCCCGAGGTGCGTCCACGGTTGTAGCAAAGAATCGCGTGGGAAATCGCCGGCGTCGGGGTGTATTCGTCGCCTTCGGCAATCATAACCGTCACACCGTTGGCCGCCAGCACTTCCAGGGCGCTGGCGCCTGCTGGAGTGGACAGCGCATGGGTGTCGATACCGACGAACAGCGGGCCGTCGATGCCTTGCGCCTCGCGATACAGACAGATTGCCTGGCTGATGGCCAGAACGTGCCATTCGTTGAAACTCAGGTCGAAGGAGCTGCCTCGGTGCCCGGACGTGCCAAAAGCCACGCGTTGGGTCGAAATGGCGGCATCTGGCTGGCCGGTGTAATACGCCGTAACCAGTCGCGGGATATCGACCAACAATTCTGCCGGTGCCGGTTTGCCCGCATATTGACTGAGTGTCATGCAAAAACCTCTGGAATAGAGTGGTTCAGGAATTGGAACGCAGTTTACTGGCAGTTTGACCGTCGCGCGACGTTATCGATCCCGTGCAGGATCGAGCTCAGTGTTATAAAAGTCGAGCATTGCACCAGACAGGGTGTTGCGTTCATTCGATCGACTCCATTCGCAGCGCATCCGCCAGCAGACCCAAGGCGTTCGCCAGATCCTGTTCAGCAACCACGCTATGACTCAATCGCAGATGCTGTGCATGTAACCCCTGGAGGCTGAACAGTTCTCCCGGCGCTATGACCACATGTTGCTTGAGCAGGCGCTGGAATACCCGGCGCACGTTGACCTGCCGTAATGGACGCACCCAGATCGTTGCACCTCCTTGTGGCTCGACGAAATGCAGGGCATCGGCCAAGCGTTCTTGCAATAACTGAATCATCTGCACCTTGCCATCCTTGAGTCGACGCCGCAGCAATTGCAGGTGTTGGTCGATGCGTCCGTTGCTGTACAAGCGGGCAATGGCTTTCTGGCGAATCGCGGACAGGCGGAAAGCGCGCAGCAGGAAATGGCGTTGCAGCTCCACGCGCAAATGGCGCGAAAGTAGATAACCAAAGGGCGCTTCCGGCCCCATTATTTTTTCGAAAGTAGAAAATACGATCAGACGTTCCGGGGCCAGCCACTCGCGAAATCGCGGGCCGCCGGGTTCGAATTCGAGCTCACCGTAGCAGTCGTTCTCCAACACCCAACAGTCATGCTGCTTCAATAACTGCGCAATGGCCTCACGGTTGCCCTCGGATGCCTGGCTGCCACTGGGCGTATTCATGCCGGACGAAAGCATCACCAGGCACACCGGTTCAGTTTCCAGCAGTGTCTTGAGAAGGTCATGATTCAGGCCGCCGTCGGTCATCACCGGCCACTCGATGACCCGGACGCCTGCCGCATCCAACAACCGCAGAATCCCCCAGTCACACGGTGACTCGACCACCACCGTCGCCTCCTTGAGGCCCAGCACGACGATCAGGATTTCCAGCACACCACGAAGGTCCGCCCCGATGTAGACATCTTCAGCGTGCCAGCACCGCACCGGCGAAGTGGTGTAGCGCGCAGCCAATGCCATGCGCAACTCCAGTTCGCCGCAGGGTTGCGAGTGTGCCTGCGGCTGGCGCGGATACTGACGAAGCAACTCTCTTTCCAGCAGCAGCAACGGACTGTCTATGGGCTGCAGCATTGCCGGATCGTCTGTACTCAGTACCAGCATGCCTGGACGGCGGGCGTTGACGTAAACGCTTTCGAGCAAGTCATTCCCGCTGTAGAGCGTATTCGCAGCAGGCACCGGCTGCGCGAAATATCCTGACTTGGCCTCTGAGTACACCCGGCCTTCCTTTTCCAGTAGCGCGTAGGCGTACTGAATGGTCGAGATCGACACATTCAGCCGCACTGCCAGTTGCCGCAATGAAGGCAGGCGAACCCGCGCATCATTGGCTGTTTCGCCGATGAGGTGGGTCAGGTATCGATATACCGCCTGATAGGCAAAGTCGGTAGTACGCGGTCCTTTCATGGACAAGGACCGCGGGCCTGGCAATGACGGCTCACCTTCAACCACCGGCGGACGACTCACCCGGCACGGATGAGTGATAGTCGACCGGATCAGCAACGGCATCGCCGATCACCGGTTCGGCTACCCTGCCCTCCAGTACCGCCACCGACTTCATGCGATAAAGGTCGCAGACGAGATTCACCGGCAGACCACTGACGTCGGTGAGCCATTGCTTGATCTGGTCGGCAACTTGTTGCCCCTGCATGGCCCGATGCAGATCAGGCAATGCCACCATCATGCCTGGGTGGCACTGGCGCAGGAATCGCTCGAGTGTTGCGCCGTTGTCGACAAAAGGCGCAAACAAGAGGCACACCAACTGGGCTTCATTCAAACCCAGGCTTCGTTGCAATTCGGTTGCAGTCCTTGTCCGCTGCTCTGCCAGTGTCACTGGCCGGCCAAAGGTTTCCATCGCCTGTTCGCACAAGCGTTCCGGCAGTTGTTTACGGCGCATCATCACCAACGCCCGTTGCAGGTATTCGCCAATCCCCTCTTCATAGGTACGACCTTGCACGAAGCAGGCATCCAACCCGCGCACGTGGGCGCAAACCGGGAGACTGCTGTAGTCATTGTCACAGAGGTGAGCCGCCAGTTCGTCCGCCTGGAATCCGAGAAATTCGGTAAGCAGCGGCCATCGTTCTTCCAGATTGCTGACCAGCAAATCGTGAATATCAATCAATGTCGCGCGGCGGCAGATTTCAAAATCCTCTGCGGGACGCCAGGGTTGATAACCCGGTTGCGAGTAAAACCGTTGGTAGCCTTGAGCGCCCAGGTCGTCGAGCAGCCGGAACAATCCCTCATAGCCCGGCTCGGGATGCCTGGACATATCGTGGCCGGCCTTGGTGGCAGCCCGTTTCAGACCTTCGATAAATCGCCTCTGTTGGCGCGGCGTATCGTGGCTGATCAGGGCGTCGACGCCATGACTCCAGCGGGTGATTTGCCCGCAGAACTCGCCGGTGGCCAGGTAGCCGTTGTCCCACAGGTCAAGCGGCCCGTCCATGGGCCGCACGTGCCCGATCATCAGCAGGTTGGTGCGTTCGGACTCACGGCCTGCCGCAGACAACGGGGCCACGGGATCGAACGCTACAACCTCGCGGTTATCCACCATCAGAACTTCAACCCGCGGGTCATCGTAGACGAACAAGGCGCTGTAGCTGCGATGAATGTTTTCCAGGGCTGTCTCGCAGGAACTGCCAAGGCGCAGGGTTGCCACGCGCAACTGGAACGTTGCCGGCGCTCGACTGGCGATGGTCAGCTGTGCGGCCCGCAGCAATGCCAGGGAGTAGCAACTGTCACGGGAGCCGGTTTGAATGGCCAATACTTTGAAGTCACCGATCTGCTCCATGCCGCCGGCGGCCACGCCCAGGCGTTGAATCAACAACTGCAATGCCGTGCGTTCGGCCCGGGAAAAGAAACTCAGCAATCGTTGCAGCACTTGTTGATAGACATTGCTCATGGCTTGTTCATGGATATTGGTCATCTATATGTACCTGATACTCGTAGTTCAATATCGCGCACACAGCAGGACGCGGCGCAGGAGGTTGGCCTGAACAGGGTTTGGATACTGGTTATATTGGTAAATGCTAGCACTTAAATGTTCATGTCGACATTTGAGTGCATCGGAGGCTGCGCAGGCCTTGCATCCTGTCGATCAGCCGTGGAGCCCGTATTAACGGGGGCTCACTCCATGCCTTTCGACGTCCTAGGAAATATCCGACAGAGTCCCACAGACATTTAACACAGGAAATAAAGAAAGAAGTAGCCAATAAATTTCCAGCAACTACCGAGACGATCGTTAATGGTTGAATATTTATCAGCAGTGCACATTGAAAAGTATCAGCCTGATACCGGCTCATAGCTCATTCCTTGAGATGAAAGTAATCATTCAATTATCAGGGCTTAGATGCTGATTAGAAGCTACAGATTGAGAGCAAAAACCAGTTCAGTTGCTGAACTGCTCCACTGACAGATCAATGGAAGGTCTCATGTAGGAAAGTACTGAAAGCAAAGAGTCCGTGAAGGCACGGACTCTTTGAGTGGATCAGGCTGGCTCGACCTGGAGCGCAACCCTTTCCCGGCAGGGGCATTCGTCCATGTAGCGGTGAGCCTCGACAAACTCGGCAAACGGAAAGACCCGAGTCTTGAGCGGCAGCACCACGCGGTCGGCGGTCAACTGGTTGATGTCACGCAAGGCCCGTTGCAGTGCAACCTGATCCTGGATGATGCCCAGTTCCGGCTTGCCGGTGAAGTTACCGATACAGTGCACGAAGAACTGAATATTTTTCTGAAACGCTGCGCAAGCCGGGAATGGTGTCTGGTTCCCGCCTTGCAGGCCGTACAGAACCAGGCTGCCACGTGGCGCAAGAACGTCGCCAAGCAGTGACATCTGTGGGCCGCCCAGACCATCGAACACCACATCCACGCCGCGATTGTCAGTGATTTTGTTGATCCGCATCAGCAGATCTTC
The DNA here is from genome assembly GCF_004307605.1 of Pseudomonas sp. Sample_24. NCBI lineage: Bacteria > Pseudomonadati > Pseudomonadota > Gammaproteobacteria > Pseudomonadales > Pseudomonadaceae > Pseudomonas > Pseudomonas sp. Sample_24. The sequence goes on along the minus strand of NZ_RCNW01000388.1, from coordinate 8,673 downwards.
TTCCTCGGTGACAATCACTTTCTCGGCGCCCAACGACAGCAGGTATTCACGTTCATCCGCCGACTTGGTGGCCGCGATCACCCGCACACCCAAGGCCTTGCCCAACTGGACAAACGAAGGGCCTGCGCAATGGCTGGCGTCAGTGACCAGGGCAAACTGCCCGGGTTTGACCCGTGCCAGATCCGAGTAGGCAAAGTAGGCAATCAATAAAGGCGTGTAATGCACGCTGGCTTCAATCGGGCTGAGCACGTCCGGGTAGCGGGTCAGCGACGTGCGTGGCAGCACAATCAATTCGCCGTAGACCGGGTAATCGTTCGGGCTTTGAGCCGGGAAACTGGCGACCTTGTCACCCACGGCCAGATCATCGACACCCTCACCGACAGCCGTGACGACACCGGCCATTTCCTGGCCAAGGCCGGCAGGCAATTGAGCACGGGAAGACGCCAGGTTTTGCCGCCAGAGTGTGTCGTACCAACTGATGCCAATGGCCTCGACGCGCACCTGCACTTCACCCGGTGCAGGCAGAGCGGCCGCATGCTCTTCGCATTTGAGCACCTCGGCTGGACCAAATTTGTGAAACCGGATCGTGCGGGACATCGCAAACCTCGCCAAATGAACCTCTAATGCCATGAACTCTAGCTGGGCTTTCAACCCAACACTATCTGTGGCTATTAATAGTCGACATGCTTGTCATTGATTCCGCATCAGCGGCAACATCGTCAAATGTCGTAAGAAACTGAAGCAGCCTTTGTAGGAAAACTGAATTACTCGGTGCAGAGTACCAGCCTTTCCCCGTAATATTCCTGCTGGCCATTGTTCTCATATGGCCGCCCACGTCAAGTTTACTGACTCTGCCTGGACTCCAGATGAATCGTAATGACCTGCGTCGTGTCGACCTCAACCTGTTGATCGTATTCGAAACCCTGATGCACGAGCGCAGCGTGACCCGCGCTGCGGAGAAGCTTTTCCTTGGTCAGCCAGCCATCAGTGCGGCGCTTTCGCGCTTGCGTGGGTTGTTCGATGATCCGTTGTTTGTGCGCACTGGCCGCAGCATGGAGCCGTCTGCCCGGGCCGTGGAGATCTTCGCCCTGCTTTCCCCGGCGCTGGATTCCATTTCCACCGCCGTCAGCCGAGCCGCCGAGTTTGACCCGGCCACCAGCACTGCGGTGTTCCGCATCGGTCTTTCCGACGATGTCGAGTTTGCCCTGCTGCCGATGCTGCTCAAGCGCCTGCGGGCCGAATCTCCGGGGATTGTGCTGGTGGTCCGGCGGGTCAATTACATCCTGATGCCGGGATTGTTGGCCTCCGGCGAAATCTCCATTGGCGTCAGCTACACCACCGACTTGCCGGCGAATGCCAAGCGTAAAGTCCTGCGCCGCAGCTCGCCCAAGCTGCTGCGTGCCGATACCGTGCCCGGCCCCTTGAGCCTGGATGACTTCTGCGCGCGGCCTCATGCTCTGGTGTCATTCGCCGGCGACCTCAGCGGCTTTATCGATGAAGAGCTGGAAAAACTGGGACGCAAGCGCCATGTCGTGCTCGCGGTGCCGCAGTTCAACGGGTTGAGCACGCTGCTGAGCGGGACTGACATCGTCGCCACCGTTCCGGACTACACGGCAGAAGCCCTCACGGCCGCGGGTGGTGTACGTGCGGAGGAACCGCCGTTGCCGGTGCGCAGCTTTGAATTGCATATGGCGTGGCGCGGGTCACAGGATAATGATCCGGGTGAGCGCTGGTTGCGATCGCGGATTCAGATGTTTTTCGGGGACCCCAATAGTCTTTAAGCGTTTTCCATAAAAGTCCAAATAAATCTTATTAAACAAGTAATTAGGAGAACAAGCTGTCCATTGCCGTCCGTCGAATTCCACTAGTTTCCTGGAGCCTTGGGGGTATATTAAAAATAAATTTTACCCCAAAGAAAAAACGGTACCCCCAGAATGGCATCAGGCCCGGCCGCTTTTCGACGCAAACTTACCGATACATTCGTCCGAGCGGTAGACCAATCGGGCAAGTACGCGGACGGCGAAGTTCCGGGCCTATTCCTGCAGGTAAGAACGTCGCTAAAGACAGCCAAACCCCCTTCCAAGTATTGGCGATTAAAGTACCGCCTGCACGGCAAGGAGAACTTGTTTGCCGTCGGCCGCTACCCTGACATTGGACTCAAAGAAGCTCGTGATATCGCCAGGGCAGCGCGACGCGACGTGGCTAATCATATTGCGCCCCTCCAGACCAAAACCGCCAAGATCGCGGCGCAGCGTCTCAGCGAGATGCGGACATTCAGGTTTGTGGCCGAACAATGGTTGGAGTTCAAGTCCGCGCAATTGGTGTCTAAATCTCTTTCTGGTTTTCGTGGTGCGCTCGACAATCATATTTTCCCGTCCATCGGCCACAGACCGGTTAGCGAGGTAAAGCTGGAACACATCACCCCAATCATTACCGAACTACGCCGCAAGCGCACCATGGCCATGGCGGCGCGCGTGCGTACCATTATCCGCGCGGTGCTGGGTTTTGCCGAAGGACGTGGCTGGGTGGAGCGCAACGTAGCACTTAGCAACACAGAAGAACTGAAGATCCGCCACATGGTGGTCAGCAACCCTGCCATCGAACGTCCGGCTGACCTGGGCCGGTTTTTGCTGCGCCTGGACGACTGTTGTGATGGCATCGTCACTACAGCTATGCGGCTGCTGGTCCTTCTGCCGGTACGTCCCGGAGAATTAGCTAACATGCGCTGGGAAGACATCGACCTGGTAGGCGCCGACTGGCGTTACGTGGTTAGCAAAACTAAGCATCTCAATCGGGCCAAGCACATTGTGCCGTTGCCGGAGCAAGCATTGGCCTTACTCCGCGGACAGCGCGAGAGCAGTGTGGTGGATGAAGAAGGCTACGGTTGGGTATTTGGCTCGCCTGTTCACCCAGGTAATCCAATTAATCCGACATCCATGCTCAAATCGTTTCAGCGCATCTGGCCGGAATACAAAATTACCGCGCACGGCTTCCGCGCCACCTTCCGAACCATTGCTCACGAGCACTTGGACATTGATCCGATCGTGTTGGAGCTGTCCTTATCCCACCGTATGCCAGGGGCTCTGGGCGCAGTGTATGCACGGGCGCAATTGTTAAGACAACGCCGGGAGGCGGCTCAACAATGGGCGGACTATTTAGATCGGCTACGTATCGACGCATCGCTTGCGGTAAGTTAACCATATCGGCGCCCCCTCCAAGCTAGGGTTTTTAAACGACTGAATCTGCTACTACCTGAGCGCTTTCAGAGGCGACGCTTGCTGCTTGGCTTGCTATCAATACTGGTTAATCTCGCAACCTCTACTGAACTGTTCGGTTGCAACTAACCTTGCGAAACTCACTTATTACCATGGTCATTTGCAATTCTGCGACCAAAACGAGCATCGGCGACTGCGGCTCCATCGAATTTGAATGCACAATTGATGTAGCTGCGGGATGTGCAATTGGCTAAATTATGAGCGAAAAAAACGCCAACGGACATCGCGCCTCTAACTCTACTCGAAGGGTAGCCAAAAATTCCAGCCGTGTTAAGCATCGTGATACCAACCCGAGATTTCCGCCTATAGGCATTGCGCCAATGCGCAGTTCGTGCATTCTAGTCGTCCCTCCAACCAGGCGAAGCCCACCCTTCCGAAGCAACACCCGCTGTGTGCGATTACACCCTTGGCCGATCTGCTCGACGCGACCAATGTTGCGCGCCCATCATTTAATTGATACCGCAGGCGTTACTGGCAATCTTGACCCAGCTTTCAAGGTAGCACCAACGATCGCGAATCTATCGCGGTTCATGCAGCATCAAGTTCTTTCATATCAGGTGGGCGGGGGCGCCTGCTAGTAAAGTCCACGCTCAGCCCCAAAAAACAACCTAGTATCTCTTCTGTTGCGCAGAAATATGCAAAGTGAAGACTTTCCCTACATACAGCGGTCGCTACATTCTATTGAATTTACATTGAAAGCCCGCGTACACCGACCAAAGGAAGGCACATACGCTGTGTCGAGGTACGCGATCTTTCACTCCCTGTGTGTTTTTTTGCCCACATCTCTCCCCCAGAGCTGTGGGTATTTTTTTGAAGCTTGAAATTTAACGTACTATATCCCGATGACGACTTGAATACTTCGGGAATGAGTGAGTTATCCAATGTCTTGCCCCCAGAGCATAGCTTTTCGGACGTCGTTCTTGCGCATACCTTACGCCTGTTTTCTCGGGATGAAGACGACTTAGCACTATGGATCCCGCAGCGTACGATTCTTTATTGTAGTGGTCTAATGAAGCGACACCCATTTAGGCGAGAGTGCTCGCCAGATCGAGGTGTTAGATGACCAAGCAACGCCGTTCCTTTCCTGCTGAATTCAAACGCGAGGCTGCCGACCTCGTGCTCAAACAAAACTACAGCTACATCAAAGCCAGCCATTCGCTCGGTATTGGCGAGTCGGCCCTACGCCGATGGGTTGATGAGGTTCAGCAGGAGCGCCAAGGCGTCACACCGCAGAGCAAAGTATTGACCCCGGAACAACAGAAAATCCTGGAGCTGGAAGCTCGAATTGCCCGCCTTGAACGGGAAAAATCGATACTTAAAAAGGCTACCGCGCTCTTGATGTCGGAAGATCACGAGCGTACGCGCTGAGCCATCATGTGAGCGTCCATGAGCCGGTTGATTGGCTGTGCAAGGTGCTTGAGAAGTCGCTCATTCGTGCTACTACGCCCAGCGCCTTAGACGCCGCACGCCAGATGTCGAACGGCTTCGGCTGCGCAGCCGGGTGAGCGAGTTGTTCACGCAAAGTCGTAGCGCTGCCGGCAGCCGCAGCATCTTGTCGCTGATGCTTGAAGACGGTGAGACGCTCGGTCTGTTCAAAGTGCGCAGCTTGATGCGCGAGCTTGATTTAGTCAGCAAACAACCCGGTTCACACGCCTGCAAACGAGCGACGGTAGAGCGACTCGATATCCCGAACATCTAGAATAGGGAGCTCGATGTTCCGACACCCAACCAGGTGTGGTGCGACGATATCACCTAAATCTGGGCTGAAGGGAAATGGCACTGCCTGGCGGTCGTGCTGGATCTTTGCACGCGCCGGGTGGTGGGCTGGGCTTTGTCGGAAAAGCCGGACGCCGTATCTGGCTATCAAGGCGCTTGAAATGACTGACGAGCAACTAGGAAGACCGCAGAGCCTGCTGTTTCACTCGGATCAAGGGTCGCAGTATGCGAGTCGTTTATTTCGCCAGCGGTTGCGGCGTAATCGCTGGCGCCAGAGCATGAGTCGCCGGGGGAATTGCTGGGACAATGCGCCAATGGAGCGCGTTTTCCGCAGCTTGAACACGGAATGGATACCGACCACGGGTTACAGAACAGCTCAAGAAGCCCAGCTTGATGTATTGGTACAACTGGGTTCGACCCCATCAATTCAACGGCGGGCTGGCGCTAGCTCGGGCCGAGAAAAACTTAACGTGGTCTCCGGGATTAGTTGCCCTACATTGTTGCATTCAAACTGACCATAATGAGTTCAACGAATCAACCGAGATGAGCGTCTTAAAACGAATTCATCCCGCATTCGACTTTATCTCCTCGCGACAATCAGTATCACTGATATCTCCCGGCTTACAGCTAATACACGTCGTGCATAATACATAGACAAGCTCAACAATTGCGCCTGACGCCTATCGAATGTAACCCGTACAGCAATCATATACAAACTCGCTTATCCTGACATTGTGATTTATCACGCCTTATCGACCGTTAAAGCAGTCGCTCGGGTGATTTAACAGGATCTTAAAACTTATACATTTTCAAATTTTAAAATTGAAAGTAAGTGCCTGCCACTATCAAGACCCACTACACCAGCCTTCACCTTTAAAACTTGTTCATTCGAATGACCACCATTTCAGTGAATCCGAAAATCAGGATTTGACTACAGACATGGCGCACACGGGCGCATAAATTAACAAAACCGAATCGATCAGCTTGCGTTTAATACAAGGCATTACCAATGGCAAAATTAACGATGCAAAACGAACTTACAGGGGAGTTCAAAGATGCCCCTATAGGGCTTTCCTGGACCACTCTTTTTTTCGGTTTCTTTCCCGCTTTAATCAGAAAGGATTGGAAAAATGCGTTAATTCTTGCCGTTTTTGGCCCGCTGTCGCTAGGCCTGTTATTTATCATCTACTGGCTTTCGTATAACAAGCTTTATATCAACGAACTTCTGAAGAATGGTTACAAGATAAGCATTGCAAGTGATAGCTCGGCGATCAATCTAATGGCGGGCATAACTCCCTCACTCGCCAATGATGCCATATTTAACGCAACCAAATTTCAAGCACAAAAATTTAAACTAAGATTTTATTCCTGCAGTGTTTTCGCCCTTATAGCAGGACTCGGCCTAGTGAATCATATCCATACATATCAGTTTCCCTATAATATTATTGGCGAGTCGCCCCGTGACTCCGCCTTGCATGCAGCCGCCACTATTCCACCAGAGGTCATCAGCAAAGAAGCATTAAATTTTACAAAAAACATACTAGCCGAAGACATTACTGCAACATTGAGTGGAGTCGCTAGCCTTATCCCAGAGTTTGCGCCAAAGGCTATTGGTAAGCCGTTAAATAGCTTAGAGCTGTCTCATATCTACAATTCAAACCAGGTTGTGGCCAATAGAAAACTAAAAAACAAAACGATCATTATAACAGGTGAAGTCATTTCTATTAGCGCGACGCCGACTGATACTGTGTTACTCGGACTGCAAAGCGCGAACGAGTCGATAAACATAGTCAGCGAGCTCTCCAAGCCTGCAGAGAGAGCGGTCGAAGCGTTGCGCACAGGTGATACAATCACTTTAGTATGCGTTGTGGAAGGTATTATTAACCCCTCAATATCATTGGGCAACTGCCAACCGCTGACGATGTTTGCAGAAACGGCGGCCGAAGCGCAGGTTATCAAACTTGAGAACTGGTTATCTCACGGCGGCAAATCGCCTTTTGAATTCGACTCGAACGTCTCCAACGCCATGGCTTTATTGTATTTTTTAGGAACCGTACTTCCGAAAGGTCACACTTGCAGAGAAACAATAGACTGGCAAAAATGCACAAGCGCATTTAGCCTCAAAAAAATATTTGATACCAATGGCGACGATATAAATCAATGTATCGATCGCTGGCGTGAATGGCTTCAACTTCCTAAGAGCATGCATTCTGCGTGATCTCTTATCTATCATTGAACTCCTTTATCGCGCCAAATTCTGGCATAATATTTTTTATTAAAGACTGCAATAGAATGGCTGTCACTTCTTGGAGAGCGCGATAAATCCAGGTAAATTTGGTCCGAGACAGGTGTAGATACATGCACAACACCATAGTCTATTTATGCACCATAATATCGAACATAACCCGCATAGTTCCATGTCATTTTTTCGGAGCACAATTTTTTAGGGCGCTAGTTCTTGAAGAGGTTCGCCGCGTTGGCAATTTGTCCCGCGTTATTATGTAATAGTCTCTGCGCGTTTTTTAGTATTTTGAGAAACCCCCTACAGCCATGGCCTGGTTGCCCATTAATAATGCGATAGCTGGGAATGGTCCTAGCATCGTGCATACGAAGGCTCATATGGACTCCGGTTTTCGAAAAACTATTAGCCGCTCGCATCCCCATGGTTCCCAACATTGCCATAATATGGTCGAAAATTTGCAAGCCATCGACAGCGTCACTTTTCTAACTGGTGTAAAAAACGTAACTCGAGAACTAATTGAACGCTATTTAATCGCCAACAATATTTACCCTCACGCAATTAAAGATATAAATCTCGTCGCAGTGCTTACTGCCACAGATCCGCTCTCGAACGTACCTGAGTTCATGATTATCTCCTCTCGAATCAGCGAAGAAATAAAGATCATCGAAAACGGACACCGTTTAACATCTAAGAAAAAATGTGAAATTTCTATGTTAATAGCGGAGTTGCGATATTTGATCCCCTTGCAGCCGAGCAGATTGGAAGTTTTAAAAACGGACTTAGAGCAGCGCAGAAAATTGTCCATTAGAAACAATGCGATAGCGTTCTTCATTCTACTGTTCGTTTTTTTTCCATTATCGCCATGGCCGCTTTTAAATATCTACACATCTATTAAGCGTAGGGACGCTGCATACAGGCACGAGGCGGAAATCCTAATGCGGGACATTCATCGAATTTAGCATGTAGGTGTATTGTTATACACGTTTCCTTCCCAGCTGTCGCATCCGCGACAGCTGGGGGATTAATGTATTTTATAGCACTTGCACTTTTCGTACCCCTCCGCGATTAATCGCTCAGCGAGACCAGGATGGTTTTTTCTGACACTCGTCACCTTGCTCGTACGTAAATATTTAAACAGAGTTTCGCCACATTCTTTATGTAATATTTTTTCTATTGCAAACGTCGCGATTGTTTTCCCACCGTTCTCCACTCTTCCCTTTTAGCGGGCCATTCGCGATACGTCGCTAAATTTTTGGCCAAACATAATTTCCCGCCCCCCCCCCGGTTCACGGTGATTCATTAACGGCTAGATCAGTTACAAGTTGCTCAGCGTAGAAAAATAAAATTTTTTGCACCCAGTTGGAATTATCAATAAAGCCCCAAATAACCCGCAAACCGGTGAGCCAGTCAAAATCAAGGCCAGCAACACAGTTGCCTTCA